>CAZJDC010000010.1:0-12731 GCA_964544715.1 uncultured Rickettsia sp.
TCATCACTAACTAATAACACTTTCGATATCTCAACAATACTATAACCATCATCATCAATAACAACATCTTTGATTCTATCATAAATCCTCTTATCCCTTTCACTTCTATGGTAAAGCTTTAATTCTTCTCTTTATACTGATGTTTATTTTCTATAAATCATTCTTACCCTTAATAACACTTGCTGACTTCTTGGACAATTATTCATTTACTAGAGGTATATATATACTACAAGGCACACCACCACTTGCCTGATTTAAAATAAATATGATCTGACTATTACTATGTTTTGATATTGTCATCTTTTAGAATCTCCTTTTTTATTATTAATAAATTCTACTCCTTTTGTCGATTGTTTTTGGGGAGGATTACCTATAAGCACTATAAATTGGGGACTAATTGGATTATTCAATTTTTAACCTAGTAACACTTTCATGCGGTTCTTTTCCAATGGTTGTTAAGTTACTGATATATAGTTATTGGTTTTTGTGGAATACATTCATTTTTATGTTTGGGTAAACAACTATGTAAACCAGGTTTAGAAAAAGGGTAATAATTAGTCAAGTGTTACACCCGCCATGAAAAATGCTGGTAATACTGTTATTATTAATTATAACAAGATTCTATATCTTGTTTAATTAATAGTTTTACTTATTCAAAAGTAATGTTCTTAACCGATTGACGTATAAAATTTTTCAAATATATACATTATATTGTTTGATTATATAAATCTTCATTAAAGTTGAATATATAAGCTTCTAGATAGAAGGTATTACTAGATCATAATAACACATAGCTTTATTTGTAATACCTAGCTGTCTTGCTTCTTGCTTACTTCTAATTACTATCCCTTGAACTGCCTTATGAAATTGCTGTAAGTTACGCACAAGTCTTATGCTTTTTCTTCGTCAAGCTTTGCTGCTACTTTACGCATTTTATCCATAAAGAAGCCTGTTCCTGCAGGTACTAAACGCCCAACTATAACATTTTCTTTAAGTCCTCGTAGCTTATCCACTTTACCAGCAATAGCAGCTTCAGTTAAAACCCTAGTGGTTTCTTGGAACGATGCAGCAGATATAAATGATCTAGTTTGCAGAGAAGACTTAGTAATACCTTGTAATATTAACTGAGCATCAGCAGCTTTTAAACCATTCTTAATTGCTTTTTTATTTATTTCGTCAAATTCACGTCTATCTATCTTCTCGCCTACTAATAATGTAGTACCGCCTGAATCTATTATTTCTACTTTCTGTAACATCTGACGAATAATTACTTCTATGTGCTTATCGTCAATTTTTACACCTTGTAGACGATAAACAGCTTGAACCTCTTTCACAATATAGCGTGCAAGAAGTTCTACACCCATCACTTTTAAAATATCCTGAAGTACCGGATTACCATCAATTAATAAATCACCTTTCTTAACACAGTCTCCCTCATTAATCACAACATGCTTACCTTTCGGTACCATATACTCAAGACCCATTGAACCGTCAACTGGATGTATAATAATACGTCTCTTAGATTTATAATCTTTACCAAACGCCACTCGACCATCTATCTCAGCAATTACTGCGTGATCTTTTGGACGTCTTGCTTCAAAAAGTTCTGCTACTCTTGGTAAACCACCAGTAATATCCTTAGTAGTAGTTGATTCTTTAGGAATACGTGCAATTATATCACCTACTGATATTTGCACCCCATCCTCTACACTTAGCACTGCTCCAACTGGTAAATAATATCTTGCTTCTAAACCATTTGACAACATGATAATTTCACCTTTTGCGTCAAGAAGCTGGATACGCGGTCTTAATTCTGCTCCACGTGAATATTGTTTTGATTCGATAATAACCTTGCTTGGAATACCAGTTGCTTCATCAGTTACATCACGAACCGAAATTCCCTCAACCATATCTTTAAATAATACTTTACCAGACTTCTCAGTAATGATAGGTATAGTATATGGATCCCATTCTGCAAGCTTCTGCGTCTTAGTAACCATATCACCCTCATCGACAAGTAACCTAGCACCATATGAGATTTTACTACGAGCTTTTTCATTGCCATTATTATCAAGTAATAATAACTCGCAGTTACGGCTCATAACAATTTTTTGTTCTTCGGAATTAATAACCACATTACGGCTGAGAATCTTTACTTTTGCATCATACGCAGCTTCTACAGAAGACACTTCTGCTCCTTTCGTTGCTGCTCCTCCGATGTGGAAAGTTCTCATTGTAAGCTGTGTACCAGGCTCACCAATAGATTGAGCAGCGATCACCCCTATAGCTTCTCCTTCGGAAACTAACGAACCAGTAGCAAGATCTCGACCATAACATATGGCACATATACCGGTAGAACTTTCACAGGTTAGTACTGACTTAATCATCATTCTATCTAAACCTGCAGACTCGATTTGCTCTAGTTTAGACTCATTAATTAATTCGCCTTTGGTGAGAATTAAATCATTAGTTACCGGATGATATATATTCATAGCCGCTGTACGACCTAAAATCATTTCTGCTAAAGGCACTATTACTGCACCACCTTCTATAATACTCTTTACTTCAATACCCTTATCAGTCTTACAATCTTTTTCAGTAATAATACAATCTTGTGCAACATCTACTAACTTTCTTGTTAAGTAACCTGAGCTTGCTGTTTTTAAAGCTGTATCTATTTGTCCTTTACGCATTCCGTTAGCGGAGTTAAAGCACTCAAATACAGTTAGCCCTTCCTTAAAGTTAGCGATAATAGGTGTTGGTATAATTTGACCATTTGATTTAGTCATAAGTCCGCGCATACCACCAAGTTGTTTAATTTGCTGGAAAGACCCTCTAGCACCTGAAATAGCCATCATATATATGGAGTTTATTTTTTGTTGATTTGAATAATCATCACTAACGGGCGGTTTAGCAATTTCTTTCATCATGTCATTAGCTACTCTATCAGTACATCTTGACCATGCATCAATTACCTTGTTATATTTTTCACCGTAAGTAATTAAACCATTTGAATATTGCTGTTCAAATTCTTTGATCTCAAGCTGTGTTTCATCAATATGAACAATTTTAGATTTTGGTACAACCATATCGTCCATACCAAAAGAGATGCCTGAAGAACAAGCATATTTAAAACCAAGTTTCATTAATTGATCAGCAAAAATCACTGTAGCTTTTTGACCACAATGACGATAGACTAAATCTATTACTAGAGAGATATCTTTTTTAGTCAAAGGCTTATTAATAAACTTATATTCTATATTAGGATTAGAAGGCAATAACTCACCAACCATTAATCTTCCATAAGTAGTATCAATTATTATAGGCACTATTTTGCCCTCAGCATTTAACTGATTACGACGATATTTTATCTTAGTATGAATCGTTATAAATTTGTTATATAAAGCATGCTCCATCTCAGTTAAGTCTGAGAACATCATACCATCGCCTACCTCATGATCAAAAGCAAGCGTTAAATAATATAAGCCGAGTACTATATCTTTATCTGGTACAATAATAGGACGTCCATTAGCAGGGCTTAGGATATTATTAGTGGACATCATAAATACCCTAGCTTCAAGCTGAGCTTCAATTGATAAAGGAATATGTACAGCCATTTGGTCACCATCAAAGTCCGCATTGAAAGCAGCACAAACAAGCGGATGAAGCTGTATTGCCTTACCTTCGATTAATAACGGCTCAAATGCTTGGATACCAAGGCGGTGCAATGTTGGAGCTCTATTAAGTAACACAGGGTGTTCCCTTATAACTTCCTCAAGTACATCCCAAACTTCAGGCTTTTCAGCCTCAACCATTCTTTTAGCTGCTTTAATAGTTGTAGCAATACCATATAATGCAAGTTTTGAATAAATGAACGGCTTGAATAATTCTAAAGCCATTTTTTTAGGTAACCCGCACTGATGAAGTTTAAGCTCAGGTCCCACTACGATAACTGAACGCCCTGAATAGTCCACCCTTTTACCAAGTAAGTTTTGACGGAAACGACCTTGCTTACCCTTCAACATGTCACTTAATGATTTAAACGGACGCTTATTAGCATTTTTTGCTGCTCTACCGCGGCGTCCGTTATCAAATAACGCATCCACTGCTTCTTGCAGCATTCTTTTTTCATTTCTAACAATTATATCAGGTGCTTTTGACTCTATAAGCTTCTTTAGACGATTATTTCTATTAATTACTCTTCTATAAAGTTCATTAAGATCTGAAGTAGCAAATCTTCCGCCATCTAACATAACAAGCGGTCTAAGCTCTGGAGGCATGACCGGCAATACGTTCATAATCATCCATTCTGGCTTATTTTCAGATTCTAAAAAGTCCTCTACTAATTTTAAACGCTTTACTAACTTTTTCTTTTTTACTTCTGAAGTCGTATTTTGTAGCTCTTCATATAACTCTTGCTTTAAGATTGGAAAATCAAGCTCTTTAAGCATTTGCTGCACTACTTCCGCACCAATATAAGCAGTAAACGCATCTTCTCCGTATTTATCTTTTGCTTTTTGTAGTTCTTCTTCAGTTAAAAGCTCACCTTTTTGTAGAACAGATAAACCAGGATCAACTACTACATAATTTTCAAAATAAAGAATTTTTTCTATGTCTCGCATCGTCATATCAAGCAGTGTACTAATTCTTGAAGGGAGAGATTTTAAAAACCAAATATGAGCAACGGGAGACGCAAGTTCTATATGCCCCATTCTTTCACGTCTTACTCTAGAAACAGTAACCTCAACACCACACTTCTCACAAGTAATACCACGATTTTTCATTCGCTTATACTTACCGCAAAGACATTCATAATCTTTTACAGGACCAAAAATTCTTGCACAAAATAAACCATCTTTTTCAGGTTTAAAAGTACGATAATTAATAGTTTCAGGTTTTATTACTTCACCGAAAGACCATGAGCGTACTTGTTCTGGACTTGCTATATTAATTCTTATCTGATCAAATTGTTGAGTATTACTTAATTGTCCGTAAAAATTTACTACACTCATAAATACTTTTTCCTTATAGTTGTTCTTATATACCTTGTGATGATTCAAGATGTGGAGGCTTACTTTCGCTGACGTACTTTTTTACGCCTTGCTTTACCGTTTATTTGACTTCCAACTTTTGAAGTATCTGCATTATACTTCTTTATTAGAGTTCTTATGTGAAGTATACTTCTTTTTTTTTCAGAGCAGCACTACCTACTCCTCTAAAAGACAATTTTAATATTATTATTCAATAATCCTTAAGAAGTCACTTCAAGTTTTACATTAAGACATAAAGATCTAAATTCCTTTATCATCACGTTAAATGACTCAGGAATACCAGATTCAAAATTATTTTCACCACGCACTATAGAGTCATAAATCTTAATTCTACCATTTACGTCATCTGATTTAACAGTTAACATTTCTTGTAAAGTATAAGCAGCGCCATATGCTTGTAATGCCCAGCATTCCATTTCTCCAAAACGCTGACCACCAAAATGCGATTTTCCTCCAAGAGGCTGCTGAGTCACTAAACTATAAGGACCTATAGAACGAGCGTGAATTTTATTATCTACCAAGTGATGTAGCTTTAATAAATATTTTTGCCCTACAGTTACTAAGCGATCAAAATACTCACCAGTTCTACCATCAATTAGCTTTACTTGCCCTGAAAGATCTTGACCTGCAAGTCTCAACATATCCTTAACGTCTTCAACCTTCGCACCATCAAATACTGGAGTTGCAAAATATACGCCCTTAGCAGCTTCATTACAGAATGTAATAATTTCTTCGTCAGATTTTTCAAGTATATGATTAATATGCTCACCATATAACTCGATTAAAAACTTCTTGATCTTCTCAATACTCAGATGTTTAGTTTTATATTCTTCTACTAAACCTGCTATTTTTCTTGCTAGATTTAGTGATGCCCAACCAAGATGAGTTTCAAGCACCTGCCCTATATTCATACGAGAAGGAAGACCTAAAGGATTTAGAACGATATCAACTATAGTCCCATCTTCTAAGAATGGCATATCCTCTTCTGGTACAATACGTGAAATAACACCTTTATTTCCGTGTCTTCCTGCCATCTTATCACCAGGTTGTAATTTATGCTTAGTTGCAATAAATACTTTTACTACTTTTAAAGCACCTTGAGGTAAATCATCTCCGCTTTGTAATTTTTCTACCTTAGTAGTAAACCTTTGATTAATAGCTTCTTTCTTGCCATCATAATGACCCTTTAGCTGCTTTATTTCGTTCATTATATTTGCATCTTCAACAGTAAAATGCCAAAGTTGTCCTTTAGATAAATCCTTTAATATTTCCCTTGTAATAGTTTGTCCAGTTTTTACTATCTTAGGACCATTAATACTTACCTGTCCTACTAAAAGCTTTTCAAGCCAACCAAATACAAAATGCTCAATAATTTCTAACTCATCATCACGGTCTTTTGCTAGTTTCTCAATTCGCTGCTTTTCAATAGCGATAGCACGCTGATCTTTTTCAACACCTCGGCGAGAGAAAACTCTTACCTCTAATACTGTTCCACTAACTCCGGAAGGAACATGTAAAGATGAATCTTTTACATAAAAAGCTTTTTCTCCAAAAATAGCTCTCAGTAATTTTTCTTCAGGAGTAATAGGCGATTCACTTTTTGGCGTTACTTTCCCTACTAAAATATCCCCTGCTTTTACTTCTGCACCTACATAAATTATTCCGACCTCATCAAGATGACGAAGTGCTTCTTCACTTACATTAGGTATATCACGCGTGATTTCTTCAGGACCAAGGCGAGTATCTCGTGCTATTACTTCAAACTCTTCAATATGAACAGAAGTAAATACGTCTTCTTTTACTATCCGCTCTGATATTAAAATTGAATCTTCAAAATTGAATCCATGCCAAGGCAAGAAAGCGACTAACACGTTTCTACCTAAAGCAATTTCTCCATTATCAGTACTAGGTCCATCAGCTATAATATCATTCTTCTTAACATAATGACCTACTTTAACTAAAGGCTTTTGATTAATACAAGTATTATGGTTAGACTTTTGGAATTTTAATAAGTTGTAAATATCAACTGAAGGTGCACTTTCGGTTTTTTGACCAATAGCTCTAATTACAATTCTATTCGAATCTACTTGTTCAACTATACCATCATTTAATGCAAGTACAGATGCTCCCGAATCTTTTGCTACTACTCCCTCAACTCCTGTACCCACAAAAGGTGCATCAGTTTTAATTAAAGGAACCGCTTGCCTTTGCATGTTTGATCCCATCAAAGCACGGTTAGCATCATCATTTTCTAAAAACGGTATAAGGGAAGCTGCAACAGATACAACCTGCATAGGCGTTACATCAATGAAGTTCACTTCGTGTGGCTCTACCATTACAAAATTGCCACCTTCAACTCGGCAATTAATAAATTCGCCCTGTAACATTCCGTCTTTATCAACCTTAGAATTTGCTTGACCAATCTTATATTTACCTTCTTCAATAGCCGAAAGATGTACTACCTCATTGGTTACATACCCGTCTTTGACTTTTCGATATGGGCTTTCTATAAAACCATGCTTATTTATTCTAGCATAAGTTGCCATAGAGTTAATCAAACCGATATTTTGCCCTTCAGGTGTTTCAATAGGACAAATACGACCATAGTGGGTTGGGTGCACGTCACGCACTTCAAAACCAGCTCTATCACGACTAAGACCACCAGGACCTAATGCTGATAATCTTCTTTTATGCGTTATTTCAGATAATGGATTTGTTTGATCCATAAATTGGGATAATTGAGAAGTACTAAAAAATTCCTTTACTACTGAAACCAAAATCTTAGAATTCACTAAATCGTGAGGCATTACTGTATCAATATCGCCTGCCGACATTCTTTCAACCACTGATTTTTCCATGCGAACAAGACCTATTCTAAATTGATTTTCTATCAATTCACCAACCGATCTAACTCTTCTGTTACCTAAGTGATCAATATCGTCTATAATACCTTTACCATCTTTAAGCTCTACTAAAACTCTTAGTATATTTTTTATATCGTCTGTAGTTAACACTGTAGTTTCATCAGGAATATTTAATTCTAACCTTGAATTCATCTTTATTCGACCTACTTCTGAAAGATCATATCGTTCATGGTCAAATAATAAATTATGAAATAAACTTTCAGCAGCCTCAATATTAGCAGGTTCACCTGGTCTTAATACTCTAAAAATATCAAACAATGCTGATGCACGATCCTGGTTTTTATCAGAAAATAAAGTATTTCTTATATATGGACCGGATTGAGGATTAATTACTAATACACTAATATTTTTAATTTTAAGATCACTAATTACACTAAGTAATTCAACAGTAACCATTTCACCGATTGTTGCTAGTATTTCACCGCTTTCAGGATCCTTTAAATCCTCGGATAAATATTTACCAATTAAAGCTTCATGAGATACTAAAATATTATTCAGCCCTTCCCCAGCATATTTTTTAGCTAAGCGAGGAGTGATTTTTTGCCCTGCTTTAAGTAAAACATTTCCTGTATCAGCATCTACTAAATCAGTTGTTAATCTATGTGCAGTAATATGGCTAGACATAAATTTAACTGCCCATCCCTTATTTTTAACAACTTTATAATTTATTGAATCATAATAAAATTTTATAATTTCTTCTGTGCTCATGCCTATTGCTTTAAGCAAAGTAGTAGCATACAGTTTTCTTTTTCTATCTATTCTAAAATAAATAATATCCTTAGCATCAAACTCTAAATCAAGCCATGATCCTCTATACGGAATAACACGTGCAGAATATAGAAGTTTTCTAGAAGAATGGACTTTACCCTCGTCATGATAGAAAAACACTCCAGGTGAGCGATGCATTTGCGATACAACTACTCTTTCTGTACCATTGATGATAAAAGTACCATTTTTAGTCATTAATGGGATATTACCCATATATACTTGTTGTTCTTTAATACCTTTAATCTCTCGGCTACCAGTATCTTCGTCTATATCCCAAATACTTAACCTTAAGGTTACTTTAAGAGCAGAATCATAGCTTAGGCTTCTTTGAGTACATTCCTCTACATCATATTTTGGAGTGTCAAATTCATATTTAACGAATTCTAAATTCGCTATATTAGAAGGATCAGAGATAGAAAAAATTGAATTTAATATAGATTGTAAGCCTTTATTTTTTCTTTCAGAATCTTTTGTATCTAGCTGTAGAAAATTTTTTCTATATGAATTTTTTTGAATCTCAATTAAATTCGGTATATCTGCTACTAAATTTATATGACCAAAATTTTTTCTTACTCTTTTATTATATGACAAGGGTTGTACTTCAATATTATCACTTAATGAAACCATATAATCTCCTGACTGATAAAAAATTTAACTATCAACGTTGAAGTTAACAGTTAAAGAAACTTAAATAGACTTATTATTAAACTTTATTAACGCAAGTATTAGGATAAGATAGCTATTGCTATCATTTGCATACTGTAAATATTTTGAATATAACTTACGGTAAATCTTTACTTATAATTAAGGACAAGTCTTACTAGCGTCCTAATCTTTTTAGTCACATTTAAAATTAAATTTTAATCTTAAATCTGCATCATTAACTTTTAAAGTAATATACATTTTTAATACTTAAGGTTTAAGTTATTAATGTAAATACGGTTCTACCGTTTCATAACTTAAAAATACATTAACTAAAATTTTTGCTAAATGAAGATAATTTTGATAAAAGTTTTTAATGGTAATTTTTAACTTAGCGTTAACTACTAGAAATTGCTAGCAAATTACTTTTATAAAAAAGTAATCCATTAACAAAATAGCTAAAAGCCTTATTTAAATTTAACTACTAAAATAAGGCTTTTAAAAATTCTAATAAGCAATTTTAAATTTTATATTAACGTAAAAATTTATTATAAAAATAATATTACTTTAATTCTACTTTTGCTCCAGCAGCTTCTAATTTGCTTTTAATTTCTTCTGCTTCTTCTTTTTTTACATTGCTCTTAATTGTCTTTGGAGCTTCATCAACTAATTTTTTAGCTTCAATTAAACCAAGACCAGTAATCTCTTTTACAACTTTAATTACTTCCACTTTTTTATCACCGCTAGCAGCTAAAACTACTTCAAAATTAGTTTTTTCAGCAGCTGCTGCTTCAGCAGCAGGAACGGCAACGGCTGCTACAGCTACAGGTGCTGCTGCTGATACACCCCATTTTTCTTCTAACATCTTTACAAGCTCAGCTGCTTGCATTAATGTTAAAGATGATAACTGTTCTTCAATTTTAGCTAAATCTGCCATATTTTTTTTCCTTTTTACTTATTATATATTATTATCTGAATTAATTTTTACTAGCATTTGCTTGTACCACCCTGGCTAAGCTTGAAGACGATGCTTGTAAAACACCTACAATCTTAGTAGCCGGAGCATGTAATAACCCAACAATTTTACTTTTAAGCTCATTTAATGAAGGCAACTTAGAAAGTTCTTTTATTGAATGTTCATTTAATACTTGTTTATCGACTATACCGCCAATAATCTTAAGATTATCATTGCTTTTAGCAAAATTAACTACTAACTTTGCCATTTCAACCGGTTCTTTAGAATAAACAATAGCAGTAGGACCCGAAAATAAGCTTACTATATCACCAAGACTCGCTTTATTTGCCGCTATTTTAGCCAAAGTATTTTTAACAACTTTAAAACCTGCATCTTTATACTTAAGAGACTCCCTAAGTGAATTAACTTCACTAACAGTTAGTCCATGATAATGAGCAACGATTACAGATGGCGATTCTTTATAAATACTTGCTATTTCGTCTACAACTTTCGGTTTTTCTGATCTTAACACTTTATTAATTCTCCCTGTTACAACACTTGAGATATTTCTATATTTTTCTTAATAACTAATTATTTGTTAAGAGAGCTATTCTTTTGATACTTTATTAGCACACTTACAAAAACAGTATAAACTTATTGATGTGTAGTTTTACTTAAAGCTATAGTAATTTTTCACAGCATAATTTGTAAATTATGTACAAGTAAGTTTCAGATATTAGGCTTTGCATAAATTAATATAGGTTAGCTAGCTCAAGAATATAGACTCTCAAATGTATTAAATTTAGTTTATGCGATACTAGCTAAATCTATTTGTACTGATGCACCCATAGTAGAAGATAAATATATTGCTTTTAAATAATTTCCTTTCACTCCAGTAGGTTTTGCTTTAATTACCGCATCAATAAACGCCTTCAAATTTTTTAATAAATCTTGATCTGAAAAAGATAATTGTCCAAGACCTGCATGAATTATTCCTGCTTTTTCCGTTCTATATTCTACTTGACCGCTTTTAGCATTTTTAATAGCATTTTTAATGTCTAATGTTACGGTACCAATCTTAGGGTTAGGCATTAAACCTTTTGGACCTAAAATTCTTGCAACTGAACTTATAGCTGCCATCATATCAGGAGTAGCTATACACACATCAAAATCGATTTTACCTAATTTTATTTCATCAATAATATTGCTTGAACCTACTAAATCTGCACCTGCAGCTTTAGCTTCTTCTTCTCTCTCTTCTTTACAAATAACAGCAACTCTCACAGTTTTACCTGTACCCGCCGGTAAATTCACTACACCACGTACCATTTGATCAGAGTGTCTTGGATCAACCCCAAGCTTCATAACTATTTCTAAAGTAGGATCAAACTTAACATAAGAAGCAGATTTTAATTTCTCAACCGCAGTTGTCAAATTATATAAACTATCTGATCTTACTTTAACGCGTGCTTCCCTTATTTTTTTACCGCCGCTAGATTTTATAGCAGCATCTTTGTTATTTGACATAATAATTAATTCCCTACAACTTCAATTCCCATAGATGCTGCACTACCACAAATAATCTTTGTTGCTGCATTAATATCTTTTGTATTTAGATCAGGCATTTTTAACTTTGCGATCTCACGACAATCTTCCATGGTGACCTTGGCTACAACAGCTCCTTTTTTAGTAGCACTAGAACCTTTTTTCACTTTAGCAAATTTCTTTATGTAATACGACGCTGGAGGTGTTTTAACTCTAAAAGTAAAACTTTTATCTGCATATACAGTAATGACAGTTGGAAGAGGTGTTCCTTTTTCTGTGCTTTGTGTCGCAGCATTAAAAGCTTTACAAAATTCCATGATATTAACTTTTCTTTGCCCCAATGCTGGTCCTATAGGAGGAGCAGGCGTAGCTTCACCAGCATGTACAATCAAATTAACATAACCTTCTATTTTTTGTGCCATTTACGCATATCCTTCTTTTCTTTTTTAATTATAACCTTAAATTTTTTATCTTTAAAGATAATCAAATAATAATTTTATTTATTTACAATATACTTATATTAGTCATTTTTCTTTATTTGAGTAAAGCTTAACTCTATCGGAGTTGCTTTGCCAAATATTGATACTGAAACTTTTAACCTAGCTTTTTCTGGATCTATTTCTTCTACAGTACCTGTAAATGTTTCAAAAGGTCCTTCTGTAACAGTTACTATTTCGCCAACCTCATATAATTTCGCATCTTTTGCTTCTTTAGCTTCGGTTTCTGATCTAATATTTTGTACTTCGCTTTCCGTAAGAGCTTTTGGAGTAGTTTTACTACCTAAAAAACCTGTTACCCCTGGTATATTTTTTACTAAATGCCAAGATTTAGTCACCTATCCGGGGA
>CAZJDC010000011.1:0-12681 GCA_964544715.1 uncultured Rickettsia sp.
ATCCAGTCTTGTATTTGATATCTCCCGTTAATTTCCTTAACTTCTTCCAATCAACTCGAATAAGCTTTAGCTTGATATGTGACTTTTAGTCGCTATAATCACACTTTCATCTCTCAGATGAAAGTGTTTGATTCTCTCGTTGATCATTCTTCATTTCAGAGCAATAATATATGAATAATTATTGGTTAAATATTTATAAGCCAAGAGGAATAAGCTCTGCCAAGGCTGTGAGCATAGTAAAGAGATTACTTGGTAAAGTTAAAATAGGTCATAGCGGCACTTTAGATGTCGAAGCGGAAGGAGTACTACCTCTTGCCGTAGGTGAAGCTACAAAATTAGTGCAAATGCTAATTGACGCTAAAAAAACTTATATTTTTACTGTAAAATTTGGCAAGCAGACCGATAGCGGTGACTATGCCGGCAAAGTAATAGCTACAACAGATTTTATACCGTCTAAAGAAAGTGCATATGCTATATGCTCTAAATTTATTGGTACTATAACACAAATCCCTCCTGCTTTCTCTGCTCTTAAAGTTAATGGAGTACGAGCGTACAAATTAGCACGAGATGGTAAAGAAGTAGAACTAAAACCACGTAATATAACAATTTATGATCTAAAATATCTTAATTATGACGAAAAAAATGCTACTGCTACTTATCGTGCTGAATGCTCAAAAGGTACTTATATAAGGACTTTAGCAGAAGATTTGGCATTGTCCTTGCAAAGTTTAGGATTTGTGATAGAATTACGTCGTACTCAAGTTGGGACATTTAAAGAAGAAAAGTCTATTCGAATTGATCCTTCTACTGATATTACCAGGCTTTCCCTTGAGGAAAAAAGTATAAAGATAGAAGCAATACTGGACGATATCCTGGTTCTGGATGCTAACGACAAACAAGCACAAAAAATTAAATATGGCCAAAAATGCCTATTTGATTATGACAAAAATGTAGATTTTATGTGGGTTCGCTATAAAGGAAAACTGCTTGCAATCGGTAGCTTATATAACGCAGATACTTTAAAAGTTGAAAGTCACATAAGCGGTGAGTATGCGGAAGACATATTAATACGTAAGCAAAGGAGAATCTCCAAATTTGACACACCAAATCTTGAAGTATCAAAGGTATACAAGAGTTGCTTTAATTCTTTACGAGTATTTAATTTATAAAATATAAGGGGAAATGATCGATGTCACTTACACAAGAATGTAAACAAGAATTAATTAAAAATTATTCTATAAATGATAATGATACAGGCTCAAGTGCAGTACAATGTGCTCTTTTAACTGAGCGGATCAATAATTTAACTGAGCATTTCAAATCTAACCATAAAGATCATACCTCAAGAAGAGGATTATTAATCTTGGTTGGGCGTCGACGTAGATTACTTAATTATATAAAGAAAAAAAATGTGAGCGAGTATCTAAATTTAATAAATAAGCTCGGTATCAGAAAGATAAAATAGTCAATTGCACACAAAAGTTGTTATGCGGTTCTATGCCATTCCTACTTAAGGCTTACTTTGCATCGATTGACAAAAATCTTTAGTGTCCTCCCGTGGCTTGTCCAACGGAATAACAGGGTTGAAAATAATCCACGCCAAAGTAAGCCTTAAGCAGGAATAACATAAGAACCTTAATTACGGAATAACACTTAAATTAAATACAAATTAAGAGATATACATATATATGTTTAATGAAATAATTAAAACAGTTGAATGGGGCGGGAAAACTCTTGAACTTAGTACCGGCAAAATAGCTCGTCAAGCTGATGGAGCAGTTACGGTTAAAATGGGTAATTCTGTTTTACTATGTACGGCAGTAACTTCTGCCAAAGCAAAAGAAGGTATCGGCTTCTTTCCTTTAACAATTAATTACAGAGAAATGGCATATGCTGCTGGTAAAATCCCAGGGGGATTTTTTAAGCGTGAAGGCAAAGCATCAGATCGGGAAGTTTTAGTATCACGCCTTATAGATAGACCTATTAGACCATTATTTCACCCTGCTTTTTTAAATGAAACATTTGTTACCTGTACTGTTCTTTCATATGACCCTGAAACATCAGTTGATATACTTGCTATTATTGGTGCTTCTGCTGCACTGAGTCTTTCACCTGCACCTTATCTAGAAATAGTGGCTGCAAGTAAGGTAGGGTTAATAAACGGAGAATTTGTTTTAAACCCAAATCTTGACTTATTAAAGACAAGCCAGCTTGATTTAGTTGTTGCAGGAACAAGCAACTCTGTAATGATGGTTGAATCAGAAGCACATTTACTTTCTGAAGAGCAAATGCTTGCTGCTGTAAAATTTGGCTTCGACAGTTTCCAGCCAGTAGTAAATATCATCAAAGAACTTGGATACGAAGCTAAAAAACCAAAGCTTGAAATGCAAGATTTATATCCTGCTAAATTAAAAAATGAAATCAAAAAATTATTTGCAAAAGAAATTGAACAAACTTTTGCAATTAAATCTAAGCAAGAACGTAGTACTAATTTAGAGTTAATACCTGAAAAAGTCTTTAAGCATTTTGCGAATAACCTAGACAGTAAGAAATATAATAATTACCAAATTGAATCAGCTTTAAAATCTGTTGAATCCGATATATTACGTGGTAATATTTTGCAAAAAAATAGACGTATCGATGGACGCACTACAACAGATATAAGACAAATTACTTGTGAAGTGGGATTACTACCTTGTGCTCACGGTTCAGCTTTATTTACTAGAGGTGAAACACAGAGCTTAGTAAGTAGCACATTTGGAACTAGCTTAGATGAACAAATAATCGATAGCCTTGAGGGTGAGTATAAAGAACGCTTTATGATTAATTATATATTCCCGCCTTACTCTGTTAATGAAGCAATGCCTATGAAAGCTCCAGGAAGACGTGAAGTAGGGCATGGTAAACTCGCTTGGCGTGCAGTAAATCCGGTATTGCCTACTAAAACACAGTTCCCTTATGCTATTAGAGTAGTTGCGGAAACTACCGAATCTAATGGCTCTTCTTCAATGGCAACAGTTTGTGGTAGCTCACTTGCTTTAATGTATGCTGGCGTTCCAATAAAAGCACCGGTAGCAGGTATTGCCATGGGACTGGTTAAAGAAAATGAAAAATTTGCGGTATTATCTGATATTCTTGGTGATGAAGATTATTTCGGCGATATGGACTTTAAGGTTGCAGGTACTAGCGAAGGTATCACCGCATTACAAATGGATATTAAAATATCCGGCGTAAATTTCGATATAATGAAAATAGCTTTAGAGCAAGCACGAACAGGACGTTTACATATACTTGAGCAAATGAATAAAGTTATTAGTAAACCAAATAATGAAATGAGCAAAAACGCTCCTTCTACTACTACTTTAAAAGTTGAGCAAGATAAGATCAGAGATATTATCGGTCCTGGTGGTAAAGTAATAAAGGCAATTTGTGAAACTAGCGGTGCTAAAATTGATATAAGCGATGATGGCACAGTGTCTATTTATGCTTCAGATAAGGACAAGCTACAAGTTGCTTTAGACACAGTTAAAGCCATTGCTATCGAACCTGAAATAGGTGAAGTATTTAACGGCACAGTGATGAAAATATTAGATTCTGGTGCTTTTGTTAATTATTTAGGTAATAAAGATGGTTTTGTTCATATCAGCGAAATTGCAGAAGCAAGAATCGAATCAGTCAGCAGCGTTTTAAAGCAAGGTGATATAGTAAAAGTTAAGCTTATCGGTTTTGATCATAAAGGTAAAGCAAAACTAACTATTAAAAATGCTGATAAAGACAAATCTTCTGCAAGTCCAAACCCAAAAAATAGCCCTCAAGAAAACCAAGAACCCGCAAAACGGGATACTGGTAAAAAAAGACCTTGGAACGAAGACAATATCACTGAAACGACTGAAGTAGTTACAGAACGTAAGTATTTTAATTAATAAATAAAACAAGTCATTGCAAGGCAAAATTAGCTTTGTTGCATGGCTCAAAAAGTGTTGTGTATATCATTCCTAGCAAAAGTTAGAATCCAGAAAAAAATTAAATAAATATAATTCTTAGTTATAAAAACTTATTATATTTACGTTGAGTAATTACTAAATTCTCACCTTTAGCGAGAAATGACATTGGAACCACACAACAGTGCCGGACCAAGCCCACGGGGGACACTTTTTAAACAACTACAAAAGCAATGAACCTGACAAATAATTATGAAAATATTGCTAAAAGAGTAATTTCTAGTGAAGCTAATGCTTTAAAAAAGCTATCTGAATACATCCCTGAAGACTTCAACATAATTGTAGAATTTTTACTATCTTTTAAAGGACGGGTAGTTTTAACTGGTATAGGTAAAAGTGGTTATATTGCAAAGAAAATAGCCTCAAGCTTTTCTTCCACTGGTATGCCAGCTTTTTATATACATCCAGCTGAAGCAAGCCATGGGGATCTTGGGATGATTACTAAAGATGATTTAGTAATTATGCTTTCTAATTCTGGCGAAACTAAGGAATTATTTAATATCATTAAATATTGCAAATATTTTTCTGTAAAAATTGCAGCAATGACCATGAATACAAATTCTACTTTAGCCGCAAATAGTGATTTCTTACTTAGAATACCTGAATATTCAGAAGCTTCAATAATTGGTGCTCCTACAGTTTCATCTTTAATAATGTTATCACTTGGCGATGCATTAATGACTGTCATACATGAAGTAAAAGGTTTTACCAAGGATAATTTTAAGTTATATCATCCAGGTGGTAGCATAGGGGCTAATTTAATGGAGATTAAAAATCTAATGCGTATCGGAGATCAAATACCTTTAGTGCACGAAGATACACCTTTTGCCGAAACTATAATTATTATGAATAAAAAATGTTTAGGTTGTACCTTAGTAATAGATAAAACTGAGAATTTAGTAGGGGTTATAACAGATGGTGATTTACGTCGTCACATTAACGATCAAATTCATCTAAAAACAGCCTCAGATATTATGACTAAAAACCCTGTATATATCTCATCTGAAATATTTGCAAAAGAAGTGTTAGACTTAATGAAAGCTAAAAACATTACTAATTTACCTATTGTTGACAACAATATCATTATAGGCATTACTCATATACATGATTTATTGCAAGCAGGAGTTAATTAAAGTGTATGCCCTCTTCTTATAAACGGCGAAAACAATTTTGGAAATTTGCTTACTTATTAAGTATACTTGGAATTGTATATACAGGATATATATTAGCTAAAAGTAGCTACCATACTGAAGAGTATAATACTAATACTGTAGAAAAATCTCAAAAAAAAAACTTGATTTAAAATATAATATTTTATTAAAAGACTTAATTTTTACAGGGGTGGATAAGAATTTAAATAGTTATTTAATTAAAGCTGAGCAAGCTATAAAAGATTCAGATTATAAATATAAACTATATATAATAAACGGTACATATAATGTAAATAAAAACCAATCAGTTACCGTTTATGCAAAAGAAGGGTTTTTAAATGAAGAATCGCATATATTAGATTTAAAAAATGATGTAAAATTTTATTTCGAAGATATGATATTTGACACTAACGATGCAAGAATTGATTTAATAAATAAAAACATCATGAGTAATTCTCCTGCTACGTTATTTCATAAAAACTCTACTATTACTTCAGATAGTTTTAAAACGCAAGACGACAATAATATTATAATTTTTAAAGGAAATGTCTACACTACTCTATCGGACTATTAAACTTGTAATATTCTTTACTATTAGTATCTCAATATATATATATGCTGATGATAAAGATATTTCGAACTTACAGATTACATCGGATACTTTAATCATTAATAGAGTTAAACAAAAGGCAGAATATTTAGGAAATGTCGTTGTTTATTTTGATAATGCGATACTGAGAACAGAAAAATTATTTATTTTTTATAAAACTATAGATGATAAACAAACCATTGATTACATAGTTGTGCCAACTAAATTGAGTGTTGAGAAAAAAATAAATAATGAGTTATTACTTGCTGATTCAGGAAAATATTGTTTAGATAATAAACAACTTATTTTACTTGGTAATGTCGTATTAGAACGTAATAATAATATTTTAAAAACTAATAAACTTATTTATTATGTGGATATTTTTAATAAAATTAGTAATAACATAAATTAAATGGACAGTTTACAAGTTAAAAATATATCAAAATCTTATAAAAAGAGAACAATATTAAGTGATATATCTCTTAATGTAAAACAAGGTGAAATAGTTGGTTTATTTGGTCCAAACGGGGCTGGTAAAACAACTTGTTTTAATATCATTATTGGCTTAATGAACGCAGATTCCGGACAATTATTGTTAAATGATATTAATATAACTAATTTGCCAATTTATTTAAGAGCACGGCTTGGTATTGGTTACCTTCTTCAAGAACCTTCAATTTTTCGAGGTTTATCGGTTGAAGATAATATTAAAGCTATAATTGAAATATCTGAAAATGATAAAGAAGTCATTGAGCAAAAAACTCATAATTTACTAGAAAAATTTTCTATAATACATTTAAAGGATTTATCGGCTGCCAGCTTATCAGGCGGTGAAAGACGTAGACTTGAGATTGCAAGATCGCTTGCAATAGAGCCAAAATTTATCATGCTTGATGAACCACTTGCCGGTATTGATCCGCTAGCTATTTCCGATATCAAAAATCTAATTACTTATCTACGTGAATTTAATATAGGTATTCTAATTACTGATCACAATGTACGTGATACTTTAGATATAGTTGACCGAGCATATGTTATTTTCGAAGGGAAAGTACTATTAGAAGGAAGTAACAAAGAAATAGCAAATAGCAAAAAAGTTAAAGAGGTGTATTTAGGTGAGAGCTTTAGCCTTTAGTCTTGTTGTGAAGTTATGCCATGACTTGCCTGACGTTGTTGCATGGCTTCTACATCGTCATTGTGCACGACTGTAAGGAGCACGGCAATCCAGACAAATATTAAAAAAGAACTATTATTATCATTTTTCAACTGGATTGCTTCATAAATTATTATGTAATTTCTTCGCAATGACAAAAAAATTAATAAAACATATATTTATGCAAATAAACAAAGATATTTTTAGAGCTTATGACATAAGAGGTAATAGCCTTACCGATTTAACAGTAGAGGTAGCTTATAAGGTTGGTTTTTGCTTTGCAAAGATGACCATAAAGGATGGCAATAATAAGACCTACGTCGGTATGGACGGACGGCTTAGCTCCCCTGCTCTTTACAAACTCTTAGAAATAGGATTGATTAACGGGGGAGCTGAGGTTATAAATATTGGTCTTGTCCCAAGTCCGGTTTTATATTTTGCTGATAAAAAATTTACACCAGCTGGTAGTATTATGGTTACAGGTTCACATAATCCTCGTGATGATAACGGCTTTAAAATAATACAACATGGTAAATCTTTTTTCGGTTCTCAAATTCAGGCTTTATTAACAGAGATTTTAAATACTGATTGGAGTAATAATCCCTCTGAAATTAATATTGTAAATAAGAATAAAATCAATATTAGTGATAAATATATAGAAAATATTCTAGAAGCAGTAAATATTAACCCTAACCTAAAAGTAGCTTGGGATCCTGGTAATGGAGCAACGGGAAATATTGTTGAGGCGTTAAAAAATTATTTAAATAATGAAAACATTATCATCAATAGCAAGATCGATGGGAATTTCCCAAGTCATCACCCTGATCCTACTAAATCTGATAATTTACAAGCATTAATTACACTAGTTAAAGAACAAAATTATGATCTTGGTATAGCTTTTGACGGTGATGGCGATAGAATTGGCATTGTAAGCTCAAGCGGTAAGATGTTATTTGGTGATCAAATTTTATGCATTTTTGCTGAGGATATTTTGAAAGAAAACCCAAATGCTACTATAATACTCGATGTAAAAGCCAGCCAGCTTATAGCCGATAGAATCAAATCATATGGCGGGCAACCTATAATATGGCGAACCGGTCATCCGTTTATTAAAAGTAAAATGGCTGAGTCAAAAGCTTTACTTGCAGGTGAGATGAGCGGGCATATATTCTTTGCCGATAAATATTTCGGTTTTGATGATGCAATCTATGCAGCATTAAGATTTTTGGATTTACTAACTAGATCAAGCAAAACTTTAGATGAAATAATAGATGAACTACCGAAAAGCTATAGCACACCAGAAATTAAAATTTTTGTTTCTTCTGAATTAAAATTACAAATTATTGAAGAAATCAAAGAAAAATTATTAAAGGATAAAATAGAGTTTAATGATATTGATGGAGTACGAGTAAATACGGAAGATGGTTGGTGGTTACTGCGTAGCTCTAATACTGAATCTGCCATTATCGCAAGAGCTGAATCGAGCAATGCTGAAAAATTAGATGAGCTAAAAACGATGATCAATACATTACTAAGCAAGTATGAACTTACTATTTAAGTGCAAAAGAAAAATATAATTATATTATGTGGTCCTACTGCTAGCGGAAAATCTTACCTAGGTCATGCACTTGCTAAAGCCTGTGGCGGGGAAATAATAAACATTGACTCAATGCAGGTTTATAAAGAAATTCCAATTATTACTGCCTCACCTTTAGAAAGCTATCAAAGTGAAATCCCTTATCATTTATATAATTGTTTATCCATCACTGAAGATTTTTCGGTGGTAAAATATCTGAAATTGGCTTCAGAAAGCATAAATCAGGTAACTGCTAGTGGCAAGCTTCCTATATTAATAGGTGGCACTGGATTATATATTAACTCTTTAGTTTGTGGATATAATAATATTCCTGATATATCTGATGATTTACGACAACAAGTAAAAAAGCTGCCTAATGAAATAGGCAATATAGAGCTATATAATAGGCTTACAAAGCTTGATACTATTGCTTCCTCTAGAATTAATCAATCAGATACTCAAAGACTAATTAGAGCTTATGAAGTAGTGCTGCAGACCGGTAAATCTATTTTCTCTTTTCAAACTTTACCAAAAGAACAAATCTTATCTGAATTTAATTTCAAAATAATCTTCTTAAATCCTGAGAGAAAATTTTTATATAAAATATGCGATGAGCGTTTAGAGAAAATATTTAAAGATGGGGCAATAGATGAAATTGCTTTAATCAAAAAACAATTTACTCCTGAACAATATTGCAGCTTAAAAGCTGTAGGCATAAAAGAAATTTTAGCTTATTTAGAAAACAAACTAACTCTGGATGAGGCTTTAAACTTAGCTAAAACCCGAACACGTCAATATGCTAAAAGACAAATCACTTGGTTTAAGCACCAAATAAAAGAAAAAATAATTTTAGATTATTTTAGCGAAGAAGAGTTTTTACAAATAACTCGAAAACTTTCGACTCTTATTGATTTGCCAAATAGCAATAAATAATAGACAAGTAGTAAATATTTGAAGTATTTGCAATATTATACCTAATACCGGTACAAAAAGAGCAATTGGCTGCAATAATATCGGCACTCCGCTTGAAAACATTACTAATCTTGTAGCATCTTTTATTGAGACTTTATTAAATAATAATTTGAATGCAACACATACTAATAATATTAGAATACTTCTGTCTAAAAAGAATGTTACAAACCAAAATAATATAATAGCTGGCATGCCAAGATAAATAAATAAATTTGGTAAATACATTAAATTATTAACAAAATATTTTTTGATTATTTGCGGAGTTAAAGTCATCTGATTTTGATCAAATAAACTTGAGTAATGAATGGTACGAGGAAAGCTCTTTTTAGTGTTATCTATTGCAAAATGTATCGTAAGTTTATCTGCTTCAATTACAAAGGGTATCTTACTTTTTTCCCTAATTGAAACCTGATTTTTTGTATCAATAACAGCTACTTTATGATTACCCCTATTATATAAATAAATAGGTTCTTCATCTTTTACAAAAATTTGTGAATTAGCATATTGCATTTCCGGTAATTGATTGATTATATACTCAATATTATCAGTAGTTTTTGTCTGTTTGATTCCGTTAACGCTGTCTTTTAAGGTTATTAGATAATTTAATATAAAGATACAATAAATTATTGCCGGAATAAAAGACACAATAAATAAATATCTTATTCCGTAACCATGATATTTTTGATATACATCTTTATAGAACTCTATAGAGCTAATTGATAGACGTAACTGGCGGAGTAACGTATTTAATCCTCCTAATATGTATGACAATAAATACATTTTTTTTAAATTTTTATACATAAACAGCAATAATATAGCGTATTTTTATAGAAAATTGCAAATTTTTAGTGTATTAAAGTCTTATTTATATATAAGTTTATTGATAAAACTTTACTAATACTTAGATTTCAATAAACAAAATTAATTTTATATGCTACTTCCTGAAATAACTTTGACTTTAATAGCACTTTTAAGCCAATTCTTTGCCGTAACGCTGCAAGGTAAAAATAGAATTGTTGCTAACATAACGATTTTACTTACCATATTAACAATTTTCGTTACTTTAAAATATTCCTACTCTGAAAGAGTATTATACATAGATTATGTAATGTTGACCACCAATGCAAATATTGCTAATTATAAGGCTATCGTATTGATATTTACTATCATATCTATGATAATTTACTGCGATTATTCGGTGCGTAGTGGTGAGACACTAAAATTTGAATTTATTACTTTGATATTATTATCTACAGTCGGTATTTTTGTGGCAATTTCAGCACAGAATTTTTTATTACTTTTCTGTGCTATGGAACTTACTGCTCTAACTTCTTATATACTTGCTGGTTTTAAATTAAGTGATATTACCTCATCAGAGGGAGCATTAAAATACTTCATATTAGGCAGTTTAGTTAGCTGCTTATCATTATTTGGTATTTCTTTTATATATGGATTTGGTGGAAGTTTACAATTTTCAGATATATTTTATAAGCTAAATGATAGCTCTGCAGTAAATTTAGGTTTAGTAATTGGTGTAGTATTATTTTTAAGCAGTATTTTCTTTAAGCTTTCAAGTGCACCGTTGCATTTTTGGACACCAGACGTATATGAGGGTTCACCTATTACTTCGGTTACTTATTTTACAGCCGCTTCAAAAATCGGATCTGTTGCCATTTTATTCAATATCGAAAATTTAATTATCAAAAACTATTACCCTATTAGCTATGATCTAATAAAAATCATCGCTTTATTATCTATGATATGTGGAGCTCTTGGTGCTATTCGTCAAACTTCTTTAAAAAGATTAATGGCATATAGTACTATTCTAAATATCGGCTATGTATTAATCGGCGTATTGCTACGTACCGAAGATGGTAATAAAGCTGCTATGCTTTATATGTTAATATATGCAGCAGCAAGTATAGGATTCTTTACCTGCCTTATTATGTTACTCGGAAATCAGACAGATAAAGCCAATTTTGAAAGCATTCAGGGAATTGTAGAAAACCATAAAGCTATAGCTGCTGCGATTTGCATAATTATGTTTTCCATGATAGGTATCCCGCCGCTTGCTGGATTTCTTGGAAAATATTATCTTTTCTATCAAGCAATTACCCAAGGAGAATTTTTACTTGCTTATTTTGGTATATTTACTAGCGTCATTGCTGCTTTTTACTATCTTAAAATCATTAAAACGATGTACTTTGCTGAAAAACCTAACCCAACAAAAATACCTATTTCTTACGGGCTATTACTAATTAATTTTGTAGTAATAGGGTTTTTACTTTGTGGATCTTTCATTATTTCGTCTTAGGTTTAAATGAATTTAGGTAGATTTACGCTATTTGTTTTTGATGAATTAGATAGCACAAACCTTGAAGCCGTTAGAATGGCTAAAAATCATAAACCTTCTAGAGATTACATTATACTCGCTAAATCTCAAACTAAAGGTCGTGGTAGAAGCGGTAAAAACTGGCAATCTACCCATGGTAATTTACATGTTAGTTTACTAATTAAGCCGGATAAAGAACTTGAATTACTATCGCAATTGTCTTTCGTGACAGCACTTGCCGTGTATGATATTGTAAGGAGTTTATGTCATTCCCGCGGAAGCGGGAATCCAGATAAGATCCCGTGGACAAGCCACGGGATGACAAGTACCCCTCTTAAGCACATAAGCCTCAAATGGCCAAATGATGTTCTAGTAAACGGCAAAAAGATATCCGGTATACTTCTTGAATCTGTGAAAGTAGAAGATAAATATTATCTTATTATCGGTATTGGTATTAATATAACCTATCACCCAATAAATATCGATCAACCTACCACTAGCTTAGCAGATGCAGAGCTGCCTATTATAACTCCTCAAACTTTGCTCGAAATATTAATAGAAAATTTTGAAAAATATTACCACATCTGGGAAAAGGAGGGGTTTTCATTTGTTAGAGAAACATGGCTGAGACATGCTTATAAGTTACATGAAAATATGACTGTTAAATATCAAGACGATATGATTACAGGCACTTTTCAGGATATCGATTCCTTAGGTAGAATAATATTGCAACTACCTTCCAAAAAAATACTCTCTATTTCCACTGCCGAACTTTCTTTTTAGCAAAAATATTTTATAATATAAATTATAAATTTAATTTGTCCGTCCGCCAAAACTCTACGAGCTTTATAGAGGCAATAGGTTTTTATATCACAAAGAATACAAGAATCCATAAGAAAATGGTAAG
>CAZJDC010000012.1:0-12218 GCA_964544715.1 uncultured Rickettsia sp.
CCATTTAATATTTATCTTATTTTACTAAATGTAAGATTAAATCTCAACTATTACAGATTATAGATGAACTATTAACCCTGCTTCCTCCTGTCCAGTAAGTTTACTATCACTACCGCCATTTCCAGGCTTAAGCTTCTGAGCATTATGATAATCTATTAAATGTTTTCTTATCCATTCATCACTAACTAATAACACTTTCGATATCTCAACAATACTATAGCCATCATCATACATAACAACAGCTTTGATTCTATTACAAATCCTCTTATCCCTTTCGCTTCTATGGTAAAGCTTTAATTCTTCTCTTTCTAATGATGTTTATTTTCTATAAATCATTCTTACCTTAATAACACTTTCTGACTTCTTGGATAATTATTCATTTACTAGAGGTATATATCTATATTAGATTCTACTTTATTCTTTTTAATCTCACTTATGTAATTTGCATCCGACTTAGGCTGACTACAACATTTTGAACGTATATTTTTCTTAAAATGAAGGAGTAAGAAAATAGGCTAACTTATAACATGTAAAGGTCTTTTATCTCGTAGAATAATTATTATCAAAGTCAAAATAAACTTTGAAATTTTTTGATAATAATTCATAAACAATCTGAGTTTGAGATCTTAATGATAATTGATTATCAGATTGTATACTTAACTTAGGCATTGTGTTCAAGAGTATTAATAAATAATTTATTATTTATGCTGTAAAAACCATTACCACACCGGCAATTACAAATTGTATTATTTTGTGGTTGCTAAATTCTTTTAATTTTTTATCAAACAACGCCTTTTTAAGATAAGCAGAACTAATTGCCATAAAAATTACTCCATAGGCTACTTGCATATCTTTTAACACAGCCTAAATCTATTTCATTAGATGCAAAGTATATCGTATTAGCCATTATTATTACGTATAAATATAACCTCCACGCTAAAACACAATAAAACATAAAAGGCAGTAATCATTAAAATTAAGAAGCTTTTTAAAAATTAAGATTTATACATATCTTATGTATATAACAATATGAATATAAGAATGTATTATATACATAGTTTTTGTCTCTTTGTTAAGTAAAGAGGAAACCACTTTCATAAATTGATCTAAAGAATGCGGATCTCTTCCTAAATCTACATGAGATTCAACATACATAAACCAAAGATAATTTATTCAAGATGGCTAGATTAATAATATTATTATCTAGCCATCTTTATGCTTAGGGGCTTTAATTTTTCATTATCATCTAATAACACATTACCAAAAATCATTATAGAAGCAAACCAAGATAACCATAAACCTACTTCTCTAAATAACGGCATAAATAATAAAATGGGTATTACCATTAATAATGGTTTATATTTATAATCTTCTAATATAAAAATAACTAACACTGATGAAAAAATAAATGCTATCAAGCCATCATTATCAATTTCTCGCAGTACAAAACTTTCTTGAACAGCAAAAAACAAAATGAACAATACTAATAAAATATTTTGTATAACATATTTATGCACCATTAATGGTGCTCAGAATAGCATCTGTAAAATAAAATGGCTTAACAATAAATAATTTTCGGAATAGCCAGGGAAGTATAACATAAAATGTTGAAATATATCTTGGACCACGAGGATAATGATAAGAAGGTAGAATAGAGGTTAAACTATTTTGTGGAAAAATATCATTATAACTTATCAATTCTTGAGTGTATACTGCCCAAAAAGCCAAATCATCCCATATATTTAGATAAGTAGTATGCAAAAAAAGATAATAACTTAAGGTAATAGCCGTTAAAACACTAAGTTCTACTTTAGACTGAAAAATATTTGATCTTAATTCAGAAAATTTATATATATCATATATAAGATCTACTATACCTATAGTAGGTATCAAGCAAGTAGCATAATATAATATTCCTGCTACAGAGCATAAAGTGAAGGCTGCTACCAATATGGAAGCTATTTATAGGCAACGAAAAAGTGCATTGAATTTAAATATTATATTAGTAAAAAATCCTGCTAACCCAAAAAGACTTAATAAAGGTATTATTATCATAATTAAATATGTATTGCCCTATCGTAAGCAGCTAGCACCGACTCGTGCATCATTTCCGATAAAGTCGGATGCGGGAATATGGTATTAATTAAATCAAGCTCTGTTCCTTCTAAATTCTTTGAAACTACATATCCTTGTATTAATTCGGTAACTTCCGAGCCTATCATATGAGCTCCAAGTAATTCACCGGTTTTAGCATCAAATATAGTTTTAATTAAGCCATCAGCTTCACCACCAACTATAGCTTTACCATTCACCATAAAAGGAAATCTGCCAATTTTCAGTTCATGACCTAAGGCTTTTGCTGCTTCTTCTGTCAAACCAACACTTGCTATTTGCGGTGAAGAATAAGTGCAGCCAGGGATATTGTGCTTATTGATAGCATGAGGTTTTAAGCCCGCTACGCTTTCTGCTGCAATAATACCCTCATGGCTTGCTTTATGTGCTAAACAAGGTGCACCTGCTACATCACCTATTGCATAAATTCCTGCTTCAGCTGTTTGCATTAAGCCGTTAGCAACTATATAACCGTTTTCTAGTTGTACTTTTGTTTTCTCAAGCCCTAGATTTTCAGTATTTGCCACAATGCCTACTGCCATAAGAAAAATTTCAGCTTGTAATTTTTGCGTTTTACCGGCTAGTTCTAACTCAACTTCTAAACTATCTTTTGATTTGGTGTTCTTAATTAGCTTAGCATTCGTAATAATTTTTATGCCTTTCTTTTCAAAGCTTTTATGAGCAAGTCCTGCAATTTCTGCATCTTCCACTGGTAATATTCTACTATGTGCTTCAATGACAGTAACATCTACACCAATAGCATGATAGAATGAGGCAAATTCTATACCAATTGCACCTGAACCTACAATAATCATAGATTTTGGCACATGCTGCGGTATCATGGCTTCCTTTGCAGTCCAAATTTGTTTACCATCTGGCTCAAATCCTTTTAAAACTTTAGCTCTTGCTCCGGTAGCTATAATAATATTATCTGCTTTTATTTTAAGGTTATCATTTATACTTATTACCTTATTTGCCTCAAGTTTTGCTACTCCATCTATAACAGTAACTTTATTTTTCTTAAGTAGCATCTTAACACCGCCAGCTAGTTTATTTGAGATTTCTCTAGAACGCTCAACGATCTTCTCAATATCAATGTGAGCAGAACCGGCATTGATTCCATAATCTTTAGCATGCTTTATATACTCAAATACTTCAGCAGATTTAAGCAAGGATTTTGTCGGTATACATCCCCAATTAAGGCATACACCACCTAAATGTTCTTTCTCTATCAATAGCACTTTTTTCTTTAATTGTGCTGCTCTAATCGCAGCAACATATCCACCAGGTCCTCCACCTATCACGGCTACATCATATTGTTCCATTTTATTCTTGATTTTGTTGGTTTGTTTGTACGGTGTCATCCAGGTGGCTTATCCACAGAATGACAATGATGTTAAACGAGCATACTACTCTTCAGTATCCACCTGTTTTTTTCATGCACTTTAATCCGTCCAATGATCATATCGGCAGTACCCTCATCACCTTCCGCCTGTGCTATCTTAAGACCTTTATATAAAGTATATATAATAATATCCTGATCTTTTACAAGGCTTTTTAGCATTTCATTTGCTGAAGCATTAGGGTTCGTCTCACTTATAGAAGATAGTTTTATCAAACTTGATAATACCGGAACTTTAGCATCTAAAGTTCTTATTCTCTCAGCTAGCTCATCTAGACTTTCTGCTAAATCTTCATATTGCCCCTCGAAGAATAAATGTAGACTTCTAAATTCTGCCCCTTCAACATTCCAATGATAATTTTGTGTTTTGAAATATAAGGCGTAGCTATCTGCTAAAATTTGCTCTAAAGCTTTGACTACTTGCATATTCCTATAAATAAAAAGTTATGAACTTTTTGAGTTTATAGCATATCATTTAATACTTCAAGTAAGTTGTAATATTTGTGCTGATTTAATATGATTTTCGGCGTGAGAAGATAGAAGTACAATACCACCGCTATTTGCTTTCATAACAATTAAGTTATTTAACAAATCTCTATTTTCTTTACTTAAATTGGTTTCAACTTCATCAAGCAACCATAGATCCGACTGGCAGGCAATAAGTCTTGCTAGAGCTACAACTTGTTGTAATCCCCTGGATAAAGTGTAGCACTTCTCATCTAATAAATCATATAATTTAAAATAATGAATAGCAGCATCTAGAGTTTCCACTGAATTATAAATCTCTGACCAGAATTTCAGATTTTCAAAAACAGTCATCTCAAGCTTTAGACCTAAATTATGACCAATATAAGTGCAGTAAGGTTTAGAAATATTGTTAATGTGAAGATTTTTGTAGAAAATATTACCGCTATTTGGCTGCATAATACCTGCTATCATTCGTAATAGCGAAGTTTTACCACAGCCATTAGCTCCTTTTATATACGTAATGGCTGAATTAAGAAAAGTAATGCTTAGATTATCAAACAATTTTCTTTGAAATATACCAAATTTTAATTGGTGCAATGATAACATTTTATTATAGCTCTAATAACATTAGATCATGACTAAGATTATTTATCCAGAGATTGGCTTTCCACACTTATATCAGTTACATTATTAGCAGAAGATGGCTAATTTTCATTATCCTTTTCTTATTCTACAAATAATTTAGAAAAAAGTGTAGATACATGCTAGATTTAACTTTCATGATATTTTATTAGTATAATTCTACTTCAGCATCAGTTCCTGCTCCAGCAAGTTCTGTATTATTCTGATCACTTTGGTTATTATCACCCATTCCTAGTGTTCACGAGCATTTCTTAAAGCCTCTTTATGATCTTCACACAGATGCTTCAGGATTGACACATGAACTTACATCTATCCTCTGTTGCTTCATTAACCATCTTGACCTACTTCTCTGCTTACCTCATCCAGTTTATTATTTACATCTTTAGCTGTTTTTGCTGTTGTTTTTAACATATTTACCTCAATTTAAAGTGCATAATTAATGAAACACTGAAATTTTTTGTAATCAACTAGAAAAATTTAATTAGCAAATTCTCTACCGACAAATGAAATACATTTAAAATAGAACTTGGCATTAGACCACAATAAATAATTAGTAATATTAAAGGAGCAATTGAGATTATTTCGTAACTATATAAATCTCTGAAATTAATGATTTCTTTATGAGTAATTTCGCCCAGCATAACTTCTTTATATAGTTTCAGCATGTAAACAGCACCAAGAATAATACCAAGAGCTGCTAAGCAAGTTGCTATCACATTTACCTTATAAATTCCAAGCAGGCTTAAAAACTCACCAACAAATCCGCTAGTGCCAGGTAACCCAACAGAACCAAGCATTGCAATCATAAAAAACGTGGCAAGCACTGGCATTTTACTTGCAACGCTACCGTATTTAGCTATCTCTTTAGTATGTAGTCTTTCATATAAAGTGCCAACTATTAAAAATAAACAGGAAGAAATGATACCATGGCTGAGCATTTGGAATAATGCCCCACTAATTCCGCTATCAGTAAAGCTAAAAATACCTATAGTAACATAACCCATATGAGCAATAGACGAATAGGCAATCATTTTTTTCATATCTTTTTGAGCTAAAGCGACAAGGGAGGCATATATTATAGCAATAACACTAAGCCAAATTACGTAAATTGCAAATTCTTGCGATGCACTTGGCAACAGTGGCAGTAGTACCCTTAAAAAACCATAGCCACCGAGCTTTAGCAAAATACCAGCAAGTATAACCGAGCCGCTGGTAGGGGCTTGTACGTGAGCATCAGGTAACCATGTATGAAATGGAATCATAGGAATTTTGATAGCAAAGGCAATAAAAATTGCCCACCATAAAATTTGCTGCACATGCAAAGGAAAATTATTAGTAAACTCACCAATATTGGTTAAGTCAAAGCTGTGAATCTTACTATAAATATATATAATTGATAATAACAAAAATACTGAGCCAAAAAAAGTATATAAGAAGAATTTAAGAGCAGCATATATTCTATTCTCACCACCCCATACTCCGATCATAATATACATTGGAACTAATATTACTTCGAAGAATAAATAGAATAATAATAAATTTATTGAGGTAAATGCTCCTATACAAAAGGACTCCATTAATAAAAAACATACCAAATATTCTTTAATATATTGTTTAATAGTAAACAAACTGACAATAATACAAATAAGAGTAATAAAGGAGGTTAAGCTTACGAAAAATATTGATATACCATCAATACCCACATAAAATTCAAGCCCGATTTTATCAAGCCAGCTATATCGTTCCACAAATTGATAAGCAGGGTTAGATGAATCAAATTCTATTAATAGATATAGAGTTGAGATAAATGTTAAAATACTACTCAGCACAGCAACATACATTGTATGTCTTTGCTTATCGGTTTTGTTGCTTTGACTAATAAATAGCAAAACATATAGCACACTTATTAGTGGCAGGAAGACAGTAATTGATATGATGGGTAATTCTAGCATCTACAAACCTACTCCTAGCCATACGAAACAGCTTATTACTGCAACCATGAAAAATACTATATACAAAGTATAGTGAAAAACGTATCCAGTCTGGATTTTACTGGTCAACCTACTAAAACAATTAACACTTCTAGCAAAACCATTCGGACCAAAACGATCAATTATTTTTTGATCATTAGAATCAAATAAACAAGCCAAGCAGTTAATAGGTTTTACTATTAAAAAATTATATAGCTCATCAAAATAATATTTATTGGTTAATACTTTGATAAAGCCAACATATAAACACTCGTTTTTATATTTTTTACTGAATCCCGTGGACAAGCCACGGGATGACAGAGAATATTTATATAAACAAATCCCTGCAATAATCCCTATTATCCCTACTATCATCGGTAATAATTTAATATGCAATGGTGGATGAGTAATTAATAGCTTATAAGCTTGTAAATTAAGTAGACTATCATGGAAATAACCATTTGGTTTATCCATTGAAAGCATATAATAACCGATCATCCCACTGCCAAAGCTTCCTGCTACCAATAATGTAAGAGGATTATTCATTACTTTAGGAGGTTCATGAGCGTGCTCGAAAATATCTTTTGCTAATCTAGTTTTGCCGTGAAATACCAACATAATTATTTTCATTGAGTAAATAGCGGTAAGTATTGCAGCTAATATACCAAATACAAACACAAACGATCCACTACTATAAACCGCTTCTAAAATTGAATCTTTCGAATAAAACCCTGCAAGCGGATAGATCCCTATTAACGCAAGCGAACCAATTAAAAAATTTCCATAAGTTATAGGCATCTTATTTCGCAGCTCACCCATTTTAAATATATCCTGCTCATGAACAGCATGTATGACGCTACCAGCTGATAAAAATAGTAGGGCTTTAAAAAAAGCATGTGTTACTAAATGAAATATACCGCTATTATATGCTGATACTCCGCAAGCCATAAACATATAACCAAGCTGGCTACAAGTTGAATAGGCGATAATTTTTTTGATATCGTTTTGCATAATAGCAATGCTTGCAGCCAAAAGGCAAGTAATACCGCCAATCATTGTAATAAACTGCAGAACTAGAGGACTGTATTCAAATAAATATGAACAGCGTGCTACTAAAAATACGCCTGCTGTTACCATAGTTGCTGCGTGAATTAGTGCAGATACAGGAGTAGGTCCTTCCATTGCATCAGGAAGCCAAACATGCAAGCCTATTTGTGCAGATTTACCCATACAACCGATGAATAGCAATAGGCAACTAATATCAAGAACAGAAAATTCAAAACCAGCTAGTAATATTTTTGTATTAGCTAATTTGAGAGCAAGCACAAATACATCTTCATAATTTGCCGAATGACAATAAAAAATAATCGTTATTACACCTAAAATAAAGGCAAAATCTCCAACTCTATTTGCTATAAAAGCTTTAATAGCTGCTTTGTTTGCCGATTCTTTTGAATACCAAAAACCAATTAGTAAATATGAGCAGACCCCAACCCCCTCCCAACCAAAAAACAATTGTAAGAAATTATCTGCTGATACTAGCATTAACATAAAGAAAGTAAACAGTGAAAGGAACGATAAAAAACGTACTATTCCCTTATCTTCCGCCATATAGCCAAGAGAATAAATATGCACGACACTAGATACCAACGTAACGGCTATAAACATTATGCTTGTTAGCTGATCTATATAAATCGACCAATCTACCTGAAATTGGCTTACTTTAATCCATGTAAATAATTTTATATGTATAATATGCCTGTCTAGACCGGTATGACAAAATATTATTGCTGCAAATAATGCTGATAATGATAAAAATGAGGTTGCAATGATAGAAGCTAGCTTTTTATCTATTTTATTTGCAAACAATCCGTTTATTAAAGCGGAAATAAGAGGTAATACAATAATCATTATAGCAATGCTTTGATACATCTTTATCCTCTCATCTTATTGATATCTGTCACTTCAATAGAGCCTTTATTACGGAAATATATAAGTAATATTGCAAGACCAATAGACGTTTCAGCGGCAGTTATAGTTAGAATTATGATGCTAAAAATCTGTCCCGATAATTCTTGCATATATACCGAGAAAGCCACAAAATTTATATTAACTGCAAGCAGCATTAGTTCAATCGACATTAATATATTGATAATATTTGTGCGATGCATAAATAATCCAAGCATCCCGATAGTAAAAACTAAACTACTGAAAATTAAATAGTGATTAAGCCCTATATATTCATTCATATTTAATATTCTCAATTCCTTTATTTATAAAAGGTTTAGTCATTAAGATAGCATTTTCTTTATTATGCGAAAGTTGTTTTGTAATATTTTGACGTTTTACTCCGTCACGTTTTCTAAGAGTTAAGGTAATACAACCGATCATAGCAACAAATAAAATAAGCCCTGCAATTTGGAAAGGTATCATAAAATCAGTATATAATATTTTTCCTATTGCTTTAGTATTGGATACATCACTTGCTATGGCAAACGATAAATCAGAACTAAAATGAATATTTTTAGTACCAAGTAAAATAATCACTACTAAATCAGTAAACATAATCAAAGATACAAAGATGCTTAAGCTAGGATTTTCTTTTAGCTGCATTATAGCTTTATTATAATGCATATCCATCATCATTATCACAAATAAAAATAATACTGCTACTGCTCCGACATATATAACTATCAGCATCATAGCTAAAAATTCTGCACCAAGCAGTGTCATAAGTCCAGAGCCATTAATAAAAGCAAAAATTAACCATAACACTGAATATACGGAATTTTTGCTTAAAACAACGCATAGACTGCTAATTATGATTAATGTTGTAAATAAATAAAAAAATATGGGCATGAGTTATTGTATTTAAGTTTCCTCGTCATTGCGAGGAGATGCATAGCATCGACGGCGGCAACCTTTTCAAATATCCTGAGATTGCCACACTACTTTTAGTCGCTCGCAATTACATAATATATCAAACCAATAAAGCGTTAGCAGCAAATTTATCAATCATTGGCATAAATAATACTTCTCGCTGTTTACGTATTACCTCTTGATCTTCTATTTTCTACCCGTCTTTACTGAAGTTTATCTCACCTTTTGCTACATGACCCATTACTGCGTCAATAATAGCTTCCTTATCATGCTGACCATCCATATATCTATAGCGAGTTTTTTTAAAAAAAAATTAACACCTATTGGCTCATGCTGTAAATTTGTAACCCACATATAAGGAGTATGACTTGCTTGATGTATTACAAGTTTCGTAGTCTTAGGCTTATTAAGCTCGGACATTTCCCGATGTTTTGAGGTAGTAATATTAATATTACCTTGTAATACTAACTTTCATTGTATTTTCTAAAAGCTCAGCTTTTATTTCATTTAATTTAGTACCATGTAGCTTTTTATTAGCTTCTTCAGTTATTTTCTCAAAACTTAAAGAATTATTAAGATGCTCACTAAAAGTGTATAAAATAGCTTTCATATAGGGTGAAGCAGTTGATAAATTACTATCTTTATTGCCGTTAAAAAAGAATGCTAAGCTTTCAGAAGCATTATTAAGATCAACATCTTTAAGCGATTTTTTAGGAAAAACATTAAAGATCATATTAAATTTCATTATATCTTCGTTATTAATATTTCTATTGATTTTTACATCATTATGACATAATAGAGTAACTCTAAAACGATGATTTGTAATAAAATCCATATATTGTTCAGTTCTAACTATATCATTTACGACTTTTAACTGCTCTACTACTTTTTGGGGCATGTCACCTAAAGACATAGTAGAAAGATTACAATTAGCTAAATATTGTAAATTATGTTTTCTAGCTTCATCCATGAATTCATGACAGTAAAACTGAGCATTTTCTCCTTCTAAATGATCATGACGTAAATAATGATCTGTTTGTTCCAAAAGCAATCCGGCTTCAGTTTTTAATACTTCAACATAAGGTGTTTTTGAATTCTCTAAGCTATCTTTAACAAAATTTAATAATAATCGAGACTGAGCTTTTATCACTTACATTTGCAAATGAATTAGAATGATAAAGCATCATATCTCTAACCGTACGCACCATATTCCAACCAGTCAAAGTATTATAACTGATATATGTTATACCATTGTTGGTTAGTTTTTATTACACACGTCAAAAATTTTACCTCTAACATCTTTTGATACCCAAGACATTACACCATGATAAATTATAGAATCAAACTTTCATCTGAGAGATGAAAGTTTGATTCTAGCGACTAGAAGTTGAATATCAAGATAAAGCTTATTCGAGTCTTATGTTAGAAATCATATCTGATTCATGTGCATCAATATGCTTATTAATTATTCATTAATTATATCATCAGTCACATTACCACTAGTAGCACTAAAGTAACCTCGTGCCCCCAAATGTCTACCCCAGTACTTTTGTTTTAATATTGGAAGTTCCTCTTGCATCTTCTTTGAAGATATGCCTCTCGCTTTTTGTACAAATTCATAGATTCTTATATGAGGTGGCATATTAGCAATAATGTGTATATGATCACTTGATATTACTCCATTTTCTATTTTAATACCTAATTCTGTTGCTACCTGTGAAATAATTGCTTGAACCCTCTTTTTTATATCATAAGTTAATACCCCTTATATCGATATTTTGTAATCCACACTATATGATAGCGATGATAGTAAACTGTATGAGATTTCCTACTGTAATGTGTCATAGTTCTTATAATACTAACGCATTATGACACATATGGCAAGATAAAGCTTCTCTATCTGAAAGATGGAGGTTTGTACCTCCAAATAGACTATCAAACTTATTTAAAGAATCATCGATATCAAGTATCGAACAATTATGAAATTCTATATTTTTTATCCCAAGTTCTTTTACAGTTTTATTTGCTTCATCAATTTGTACTTTAGATAAATCAATACCAACAAAATGATCTTTTGGCTAAAGAACAGCATGAGGCATTAAATTACCACCGACAGCACATCCTAGCTCTAATATTTTTGCCGTTTCCACATTAGGGGCATCTCTCTAAACCAAAGAGAGTAGTAAGAGTATTTAAATGATAAGGATTAGTAAAGGAATATGGGTAGCGTTCATATACGGTACTGCGTCATAAGCGTTATGATTGATTGCCCCATTAACAACAGGTTGCGTATCATGTTTTTCTTTTGTTGTTTTATCGTGACTATTAGGAAGATTAGAAAAATTACTAGCTTTTGAAGACATATTTTTTCCTTATAAGTTAGATTAATCAGCATCATTGTGGGAAAAAACTGTCAGTTTTGACGAAGCAATCCAGTAAAAAATTCTAACTTATAGTATTTTTATTATTTTTTCTAGATTTCCACACTCCAAGCAAACGCTTGCAATGACAATACTACCATATAAATATTTCATAGAATTTTTAAAATGGCAATATATAAGTAAATCCTATACCAAATTCTCCAACACCTATAGTTTTTTTAATAGGATTTGCAGGTAAAAATTGTCCTGTTTTCACATTAAGTGTGTCATAATTCACTCACCTTACGCAAACGAGTTATTTTGACGCAAAGTTTGCCAATTCATTCATGGATGCTATATTCGCTGCTACTAGCAATTTATATT
>CAZJDC010000013.1:0-11823 GCA_964544715.1 uncultured Rickettsia sp.
ATCAAAGAATAACTAATTTCATTAACCTAGTACAAACAACATTGAAAAAATTCAACATTTCTGCCTCAGAATTTACAAATTTACTATTAAATAGCACTTAAAATTTAATAGAGAAATATTAAAAATACTATTTTTTGAATAAAATTAAGAGCTCGTGGAGGTAGTTTTGTCCAAAGTTCAATACTTTAGAAAAAGCAAAACAAATTAAAGAGGCACATGGAGACAGTGAGACACAGCATCCAGGTGGTGCACAAGACACCTATTATGTCGGTAATATGAAAGGAGTAGGTAGTAATATACCCAAAACCTTTATTGACACTGATTCCAGAGTGGCTATTTGCAAACTCTATACTGATAAATCTGCCATAACATTTGCTGATATTGTAAATGATAAGGTAATACCTTTCTTGAATAATCATGATGTACCACTACTTAGAATCCTTACAGATAGAGGAACGGAATATTGTGGTAAGGTAGAACATCATGCTTTTGAATTATATTGGGCTATAGAAAATATTGATCATACTAAAACTAAAGCACGTTCTCCTCAAACTAATGGAATATGCGAAAGATTACATAGAACTTTAAAAGATGAGTTTTATGATATAGTCTTCCGTAAAAAGATTTATAGCTCATTAGAGGATTTACAGATTGACTGAGAGCAATATTGAAACCAATGTAATAATACTATACCTCATTCTGGAAAGTTCTGTTATGGAAAAACTCCTATGCAAACTTTCAAGGAAAGTATTAAAATTGCTAAAGATAAGTCTATTAATTCTTACTTATCTGAAAGCTCCTTTGATGCTTAATCAATCTCTGCCTGTCAGATCAAGTGTAGTGTTTTACAGTAAAATAGAGTTACTATTTTTGCCAGCATATAGTCCTAATGTGAACCCAATTGAACGACTGTGGAAATTTATGCATTCTGTTGTAAGTAACAATAAATTTTATGCGAATTTTAAGACATTTACTGATTCTATACGATTATTTTTTGAAAATATATTGAATATATATAATTTTTTCATTGGTAAATGAAAATTTTTAAACCATTATTCCTAATCATTTTAACAACTCTTTATGTTGCAGAATTATACTTCCAAGACTCTACTCTTAGCTAATTCAAGTAAACCTCATTTTGGCTTTATTATTTTTTGATTTAGATGCATCTCTAATCCTCTATTTAATATTTATCGTATTTTACTAACTTTAAGATTCAATCTCAACTATTACACATAAATTAATGAGATCTTAATATTACTACAGTAATAAATACTAAGTTGATACTTTATCAACTAAAAGTTTGAATTACGATTTTTTAGTGCGGTTCTGATTAGTTCATTGATAGAGATTGTGGGGTTTTTGGTAATAATTTCTTGTACGGCGTTTTGAGCTTCAAACCTTGAAAATCCCATATTTACCAAAGCTTTTATCACTTCATTACTAGCCACCGGCGTAATGCCCTTAATGTTTAAGCTATCTTTAATAATAGCAGATGAGCTTGAGATTTTTGCTACTTTATCGCTTAATTCTCGTACTATACGTTCGGCAAGTTTTGCCCCTACTCCTGAAATTGCTTTAAACATATTCTTATCTTCATTATTTATAGCAATTTGTATATCAGTAGGTGTAAGAGCTGACAAAATAGACAAAGCCATCCTTGTTCCTATACCATTTACAGATTGCAATAGGTTAAAAAAATTCTTTTCTTCTAGGCTCAAAAAGCCGTATAAATGAATGTGATCTTCTCGAACATGGGTTTCAATAAATAACTTATACGATTCCCCTTCCGGAAGCTTAGCTAAAGTCTTTCCAGAAGCATAGACCAAGTATCCTACTCCGTTTACATCAATTATCACATAATCATCATAGCTTGAGTCTACTCTGCCACTTAATTTACCGATCATAGTATTGCTTGTTTTTCTTTTTACTATATATTATAACTAATGTTGGTAAAGCGGTAATAATAGCAGCTAAAATATAATGAATAGCAAGTGGTCTATCCACCATATGACACTGCCCATCATCTGGAATCGTTTGTGCCAAAATCATATAGGCAACTATTATCGTTATTGCTATATATAGACAAACAAAAAATAAGTATTTTATAAATTTTTTCATATTAATCCTTTAGTAATAATATTACACCGAGTATACAATAGATATTGTATAGACAAATTACATTATGATAGTACCATATGATACTATCACGGTATAGCAAGAAATATATTTTATGTCCAGTGCAGCTTTTTTGATTGCGTTTTTTGTATCAATAATTCGTTATTACGATTATGCATTATTTGGCTTATCGGCAAACATCTTAGCACAAAATTTTTTGCCAAATAATGTCCACGAAACGCAGCTACTTGGCTTTTTTGCCTTAGTTAGTGCAGCAGTTGTAATGCGTCCTTTAGGCTCTATAATTTTTGGTTATATAGGCGATAGATATGGACGCACTAAATCCATCAAAATATCGATGTTTATCAGCAGTATCTCTACCTTGCTAATTTCCGTTACCCCTTCTTTTTATAAAATAGGTATTTTTGCTACAATTATGCTCACATTTTGTCGAATGATTTTTCTTGCAAGTTTAGCTGGTGAAATAGATGGCATAAAAATTTATGTGGCAGAAAAAATAAGTAGCCAAAACAAAAATGTAGGGATAGGTATCATTGCAAGCTGTACTCAAATAGGAGCATTACTTGCAGCTATTGCTTATTACTATGCAACCAACCTTAATATTTATTATTTATGGCGGCTTAACTTTTTTGTAGGTGCTATATTTGGATTATTCGCTATTTTGGTGAGAAATTATTTTAAGGAAAGTAGCGAGTTTTTACGTCATAAAAATAAAAAATCTGATCAAATTCCTATTGTTCAAATTTTCAAAAATACTAAAGTAACTTTTACTATAGCTTTAATAATTAATGGAACAATCGGCGGTATATACCATTTCTTAGTGTATTTCTTAGGCGTGTTCTTGGCAAAAATAGCTTTTATAAACCCTATAGAAACCGAGTTTATGAATATAACTCTCATTATTACTTATGGGATGGCGGCTATTTGCGCAGGAATACTTGCTGATAAAATAAACCCTTTAAAACAGATTATATTAGCCTTGCTACTTAGTCTTGTAACTGCTTTTGTTATGCAGATTTTACTATATCAGCAAATATTTACTACTATTTGTCCTATCATATTAATTGGACTTGCCTCATTCTATGCTGTTCCATTGCAAATTATTGTCCAATCTTTATTTAAAACAGCTGTTAGAATGCGTCTTTATAGCTTATCTCACTCACTCGGCGGTATTATATTATCCTCAAGCACCCCCTTTTTTAGTATGTTATTATGGCAAAACTTTAAGTCATTATGGGCAACATTTAGCTTTTTTACTTTTCTACTTATAACACTAACCATTGCAGTAATAGTTTTACATAACACTATTACACGCTAAAAGATTTGCCGCAGCCGCAACTTGCTGTTTCATTGGGATTGGTGAAAGTGAATTGAGATTTGAACTTGCTCTCTACATAGTCCATTTCAGAACCTAAGATATACATAAGAGCTTTTGGATCGATTAGGATTCGCACACCTTTTTCTTCGACTACTTCATCAAATTGGTTTTTATTATCGGCATACTCAACATAATAAGTTTGACCGGCACAACCGCCTGACTTAACGCCTACCCTAATTCCATATGTATGCTTATTACGTTTTTCTATCAGTAACTGCACTTGTTTTGCAGCCGAATTAGTTAATGAAATAACATTTTTCTTCATACTTTATGAATTTTTTATCTTCTTTTTTTTCTTATAATCAGCTATAGCTGCTTTTATGGCATCTTCAGCAAGAAGCGAGCAGTGAAGTTTTACTGGAGGAAGCGATAATTCTTTTGCTATTTCGGTGTTTTTAATCTCCTTAGCATCATCTATTGATCTACCTTTTACCCACTCTGTTACTAAAGAGCTTGAGGCAATAGCCGAACCACAGCCAAATGTTTTAAATTTTGCATCCGTTATAATTCCGTTATCATCAACTTCAATTTGTAGCTTCATAACATCACCACAAGCAGGTGCACCTACTAAGCCAGTACCAACGTTTTTTTTCTCTTTATCAAGCGACCCAACATTACGTGGATTCTCATAATGATCTATTACTTTTTTACTATAAGCCATTGTTATTCTCTCAAATATTAGTTTTTATAATGTCATTCCCATGGTTTGATCAACGTGAGATATTGTTACGTAGAGCGTGTCCCTCTGTTACCATGTGTGGCTTGGAACTATGTTCAGTTAAAAAAATACAAAAGCTCGATTTATCTCGCTTTATGATGGATCCCGTGGTGGACAAGCCACGGAGATGACAATGTTTAATGTACCGCCCACTTAATCTTCTTTAAATCAATCCCCTCTTGCATCATTTCCCAAAGTGGGCTTAATTCCCGCAGCCTATTGATTTTTGAGCATATCAACTTTACTGCATAATCTATTTCTTGCTCAGTAGTAAACCTTCCTATACCGAATCTAATCGCAGTATGGGCCAGTTCTTCATCAACACCCATGGAACGCAACACATATGATGGTTCAAGCGAAGCTGAAGTACAAGCCGAACCAGATGAAACCGCCAAATCTTTAATGGCAAGGATAATTGATTCTCCCTCAACGCCCGCAAAGCTTAAGTTTAAATTGCCTTTATATCTTTGATCTTTATCACCATTGAAGTAAACCTCAGAAATTTGACTATTTATAACATCTAAAAACTTATCAAATAAATGATTTACATGTTGGCTGTCTTTTTCCATCTCATGATAAGCGATATTAGCAGCTGTGCCAAGCCCTACTATGAGAGGAGTTGGCAGCGTACCGGAACGCATACCACGCTCTTGACCACCACCATTTATTAGCGGAGTAATACGTACGCGAGGTTTTGTTCTAACGTACAAAGATCCTATACCCTTTGGACCATAAATTTTATGCCCTGAGATACTTGCAAGATCAATATTGCATTCATTAACATCAATTGGTATTTTACCAAACCCTTGAGCAATATCGGAATGAAAAAACACACCTTTCTCACGACAGATTTTTCCAATTTCTTTTAAAGGCTGAATCACACCTATTTCGTTATTTACCGCCATAACCGATACAAGCATAGTCTGATCAGTTATAGCATTTTTTAAAACCTCTAAATCTATTATTCCGTTAGGTTTTATCGGTAAGTATGTGACTTTTATCCCTTCCTGCTCTAAATGCCTGCAAGCATCAAGCACGCATTTATGTTCACTAACTATTGTAATAATATGGTTCTTTTTATTACCATAGAATTTCGCTATACCTTTTATAGCAAGGTTATTAGACTCAGTTGCACCAGATGTAAAAATGATTTCCTTAGTTTCAGCTCCTATTAGCTTTGCAACATCACTTCTTGCCTCTTCTACAGCGTTTTCAGCTTCCCAACCAAAAGAGTGGCTACGTGAATGAGGATTGCCAAACTTGATAGTAAAATATGGCAGCATCGCCTCCATCACACGTGGATCTAGCGGGGTCGTTGCTTGATAATCCATATATATTGGCAGGATTAAATTATTGAATTGTGTGTTCATATTGTTAATTAATTATTGTTTTTATCATTGTAAAATCCTTGTAGAACTTTTATATCATCCAACGTGCTTGTAGTCCCGGACCTTAGGACGTAATCTGTGGTATAAGATACCGTGGTCAAACCACGGTATGACATAATGTATCCTTATACACCTCGCTAAAAGCATTTATAAACGTCTCAATATCCCCCATCGTATTGTTACAGCATAAAGATACCCTAATCGACGATTTTGCCTCTTCTTTATCCACACCCATATTAGTCAATACGTGCGACCTAGTTATTTTCCCTGATGCACAAGCAGAGCCGGAACTTACGCAAATATTACGTAAATCAAAAGCAATTAATTTTGTTTGTGCATCTGTACCTGGTACGGTAAATAAAGTAGTATTAGGCAACCTTGCTACGCTATCGCTAACAATATTTACATTAGAATATTTCTTTAATTTCTGCTCTAAAACCTCTTGTAAATTTTTGAGTTTTACATAATTTTCTGTTATATTTTTCTTCATTAATTCAGCTGCTAAGCCAAATCCTGCAATTGCTAAAACATTTTCAGTACCTGAACGTACTGACTTTTCTTGACCGCCTCCTATGATTATTGAAGTAAGCGGAAAACGAGAAGTAGAGATCAAAGCGGCACCACCTAATCCTCCTCCTATTTTATGTCCTGAAATTATAGCAAAATCTAATCCCAACTCCTTAATATTTGTTGGTATTTTACCAAAACTTTGTACTAAATCACTATGGAATTTTGCCTCATATTTTTTAGCTATCTCACTTATTTTAGCTAAATCTTGTAGCACTCCACTTTCATTATTAGCCATCATTACGGATACTAATTTTTTAGAAGCCGTACTTTGGACTAATAACTCCTCTAAATGCTCCAGATTCACTATTCCCTGCTTATCAACTTTGATTACTTTAATATTTGGAACATGCATTATATGGTTATAGATTGATAAATGTTCAATAGCAGAAATAAAAATATCACCATCATAAAAGTTTTTCATTATTAAATTATTACTTTCAGTTCCTGAAGAAGTAAAAGTAATATCATATTCCCTAGATGATATAGATAAGGATGTTGCTATTTGAGAGCGTGCTGTTTCTATAATATTCTTAGCAAACCTACCTGAGCTATGAGAAGATGAAGGGTTAAGCTCCTTATCCATCAAGCTTATTACATATTCCTGAACGTTAGGATTGATAAAAGTAGTAGAATTATGATCTAAATATATCATATATTTAAATTCAGATTTAGAGCATCTTTAACCGAAATATTTTCAAAATAACCTATGGTATTCTTACCAAACCCTTTCCATAGCTTATATGCATTACATTTTGTTGTATTCGATGCACAATTTGTTATCGATTTTTTATAACAGTCGGTCATTATAAAATTTTCATTTACGGCATCCATAATATCAGGAATTCTTATTTCTTCTAATTTCCCTATTAAAATGTATCTCCCGTTCGGTCCTCTAATAGCCTTAACTAAATGAGCTTTTTTAAGTTTGGAAAATATTTGCTTTAAGCAATTAGGTGATATTTTTTCTTTTGAAGAAATTCTATGTAAAGCTATAGGTTCATCACCTACATTTGAAGCCATCTCTAATATCGCCATTACGGCATATCTTCCTTTCGTCGTCAGCATCATAATATTATCCTTTTTTGCTTTTAATAGTACGTGACATGTTCCTCTTAAAAGAATGCTGTAATCATGAGTAGTAAAAGTGAAAGGTTGCTTCTACCTTTATTACAAAATTGACTTATTTTTTTACTTTATCCATTCTTCAATATATCCAGAGCATATACTGCTATAAATATCCAAACTTACAATAGAATGTCCTAGTAAATTAGTCAAGTATTATATAGATATTATTATCTTTGCTTTATTTTACTTTTTTTATTTTGATTACTGGTGGTAGGAGTAATGTAAGGTATTATAAAACTTATTATATTATTTTTTGCAAATCAGGATTGTTCTCACTAACACCTAAAGTTAAATTGGGTATAATTTCTTTTATTTCAAAAATTTTATTTGATAATATTGGTATATATTAAGTTGTGTTGCTGATATGTATACTATTTTATTTTTGTTTTTCTTGTGTGTTTTTGTTATGTATAATAGGAGTATTAGAGGGTGGACTTAATGTATGACTAGTATTGATAACTATTTGTTCACTTAAATTTAAAGTCATATTTTTTGCTTCAGCTAAAGTATCTGAGTGAAAATTTTTTTTAAATTCAGTTTTTAAATGATTTTTTAATTCATCATTAAAAATCTCTTTTGGGAGATAAATCCCACCAGTAGCAAGACCAGCCCATGTATATTTAGATTTAGAGTTTAAAGTATTTGCAATATTTTTTACCAAATTTTCTTGATTTTTAGGTTTTAAAAAATGATCTACAATATGTGAATTTTCTTTAATGTATTCGGAAATTACTTGTTTTAATGTTTGATTAATCATATGAAAATCTTCACCCCTATTATTTCCTTTATCAAATAGCTGCTGTGAAACTCGCTCACTTAGCATATTTATTAATAATCCTACTTTTATATCTTGTTTATTTACTAAATTTTCATATAAAGGATTTAGTACTTGGAAAGGAGAATTTGTATGATCTGAAATATGACTATATTGATTTGTTTTGTAGGTAGAAACGTCATCTACATTACTAATAGGCTTTGAAATTAATTTTTCTACAATATAACTTTCAAGTGCTGGATTTTCTTTACACAATGTTTTTACTTCATTAGCAAATTCTTTTTTATTAGATAAGTTTTGCTTACCTTTCGATTTGGCTTGTAAAAATATTTTATCAACTGCTTGATCAATAAGGATATTTTTATCTGTAATTTTATCTTCTACCGGTTGCGACGCACCACTAAATATATTTTTTACTTTCCCAGCTATATAGTCTCTCCCTACCTTAATTCCTACTTTTGTAAATATTCCTTTATTATCATTTAAATATTGTCGAATTTCAGTATTATCTTTCATTACAGTAATTAGCTCTTTGGCAATTCCTGTGTAATCACCTTTAACAAAACTGCTAAAAACTTTTTGCAATGACTCAGGCTTATCAAGCAATAAAGGCATCACTTTGCTAAGCTTTATAACATCTTCTGTTTGTAGACCGTAATTTTCAAGTTGCTTTTTGATATCGCCTCTATTCTTAGCATCTACATCAACTATCCCTTTGAATAAATTATCAAATAAGCCATATTTACTTTGCTGTACTAATGTATCTTTTAACTTAAACGAAGGATCATTAAGAGTTGAGATTACACTATTTGTCATGCTCATATAATCGCCTTTATTTACATATAACATAATCTCATGTGCCATTTCAGGCTTTAACATCATTTCACCAACTATATTGAGCATTTGCTTATCAAAATTATAATCTTTAGTCATTCTTTGCAAATCAGGATTATTTTCAATAATGCCTAAAGCTACATTTGGTAAAAATTCTTTATTATTGACAAAAAAATCTCTTAACTCTTTATTTTTTTTAGTCATTTCTAAAGTTTTTTCAATAGCTATCATTAATCCTTGCTTTGGATCATTAAGAGTATTAAATACTTCTTTTATTTTGGGAATTTTGTTTAGTAAACCAGGTAGAGTACTTAAAACTGCTGGGTCAATTCTATAACTCTCAAAATACTCTTTCAAGGCAGGTTTAGCCTGCTGTCTAGCATCTGCTATAAAGCTATTTAATACTGTCTGTTTTGCAGGACTTAGCTTATTAAATTCCTTTAAAGAACGGAAGCTATCTATATTTTCAACAACTTCTTGCTTTAAAGCAGGATTTTCATCAAAGATTTTTTGCACTTCTCCATAGCTTTGCTTACTTTCCGGTTTTTGTAATATATCATCAAAACTTTTGACATAATCGCTTGGTAATATTTCAGTTGTTCCAATTTTTATATAGCTTGCAATATCCTTTCCTTTTTCATTAAAAAACTTTTCGAAGTTTTTATCTTTAGTAAGCATATCTAAGGTGTTAGAAGTGACTTTATTCCAATCAGGTTCTTCTTTCTTTACTTCAATTGCAACTTCTTTAAGCTGATCAAGCACCTTGTCATTTTTAAAACTTTCTTTTAATATATCCAAGCCTTGCTGATCTAAAAAATTACCTTCTTGAAACTCTTTAAATCCAGCTTTAGCAAGTATTTGCCCGATTTTAGGTAAATTACTGACATTTTTTTTTAAAAACTCCCATATTGGTTTTTCCTCGAGAAGTGATTTTTGAAATTCCGGATCAAGATAGGTATCAGAAGATCTTGCAAGTTTTACAAGGTTATAAGTATTTACAGGATTAGTTAAAGCAAATTTTGCTCCAAGTAAGATTGTTTTAAAACTTAGCCCATTTGAAGAGGACAAATCTTTAATTGCACTATTAACTAATTTATCAGCTTTAGAAGAGGACAAAGTTTTTTCTAAGCTTTTCCGTAATTTATCACTACGCTTGGATTTATCTGTTGTTGCCATATAAATAATTATTCTTTAATAAAAGAAATTACTAATACCTATTAAATATAGTCAATTATACTATAATAACAATAGAAAAGTGTACATTTTAACTTTTTAACTTTATTATGTGACATCTAAATTCTAATTAGCGTTATAAATAAAATGATTATTATACCCCATATTGCGTTTGCTTGGCTTTTTATGCTTTTTCTCAAAATATTTTAAAGTAAAATTAAATCATGCAATAATTATAACAATGAGCATATTAGTTACAATTTTATAGTGTATGTGCTATACTAAATCTGTTAAGAGATGCTACCTATTTTTTTACTTTATCGGCATATTTTTAGCATTTATAAATCGGCGTAGATTTTCTTACGAACCTCTTATTTTTACTCTATTAATTTTTCTTTTTTTTCTCTATGCTAGAGGAGCATCGCTGCATGCTTATGATGATTTTGCTCATTGGGGAATATTTACTAAAGAATTATTATATTCAGGATTTTTTGAACACCAGACTTCACTCACCTCTATTATTTCTACGCATGTACATTATCCAATAGGTGCTGCTGTTGATCACTACTTTATGTTAATGCTTTTCAGGCTACTTGGACGGAAATGTGCTATTTGCTCATTTCTTACTGCATTTAATGTTCTTAGATCCTTAGGCCTCCAATAAGAAGATTTGGCAAAGCGTTTTACTATTTTTTGCTAACTTTGTGCAGGCGTATTATATACGATAGGGCTTCGCTCTATTATATAATGATAGTACTATAGGGCTAATGTTAGGATCTATCCTGCTATTTATATTCTTGAAGAAGATAAGAAAAGAGCTTTAAAGCTGATTATACCTATCACTATATTACTTCCTTTATTTAGAGAAATTGGAGTATGGCTTACAAGCTTTGCTTCGATAATGCTTATACTACAATTATACAATTTTTGATAAAAAACATAAAACATCAAATAATTATATTACCGATGTAATGTTATTCATTTTACCAATATTGTGCAATTTTATCTTGATGGATTATTTTAGGAATACTCACGCTTTCTTAGATAGAAAAGAGTATAATTTTAGTAATTTACTATAATATTGCAGAGAATTTTTAATGAACAGCATAAACTATTATTACTAAATTACGGTCAATTTCTTTTAAAATTTTTAGTAAAAGAAGGAAGTTTAGTTGTATATACTATTTTTCTTATGGTTTGGTATTTGAACTGTGGACAAAACTATCTCCATGAGCTCTTAATTTTATTCAAAAAATAGTATTTTTAATATTTTGCTATTGAATTTTAAGTACTATTTAATAGTAAATTTGTAAATTTTAAGGCAGAAACATTGAATTGTTTAATGTTGTTTGTACTAGAGGTTAATGAAATTAGTTATTCTTTGATGGTTTGAAATATGAGGTATAAATTCAGAGTTTGTAACAATAGATTTTGTAAGTTGAGTAATACTTAGTTTGGATTTAAAAATAATAGGCATAAAGTCTCTTTTTATTTGAGTTGCACCAACGTGTCGATCTGAAGTTTTGCCTCTGACAACATAAGGTTTTGCAGGTATATCTATTATCTTTAATAAATCAGCAAAACCTCTCTGAGTGTGAGAGGGAGTAATGGGTGCGCCAAGGAAAGTGCGTAAAAATCAGTTGGTGAGAATTCGATTTATGCAAAGTCTAACCAACAGCATAGAAGCAACTATTGCATTACAGGAGGTGACAAATGTGATGAA
>CAZJDC010000014.1:0-11766 GCA_964544715.1 uncultured Rickettsia sp.
GAATGATAATTCTAAGAAAATCGTGGATTTATTACCATGGAATCTTAAACTGGAATAGTAACCTTTTGTCTAGACCACCTTTACCAGACTCTGACTTTCCTTCTGCTAAACTTCCCCTGACTACGCCACCCATATAATGTCTTCTCTGAAATTTCATAATACCGTACAACTTGTAATATAATCCACCCTTGGAACACATGATTCAGTAATTATGTGTTCCCTCTGGCTCCGCTGTAATATTCTTCCTTCTAATATTCATCATACTATTATTCCTAATGTTATTAATACTGTAGAATAGTACTACAACCCTTGTGCTTTTATAAACCGCTTTTACCAGACGCTTACAGATGATAGAAAGCAGCTGGAACTGATGGTCAAAAAATCTTTTTAGCCAAGTTATTTGGAGATCGTGGGTACATCTCTCAAGAATTATTTCAACAACTTCTGGAACAAGGCATTTTTATGGTAACTAGAGTAAAGAAAAATATAAAAATTAAACTTATGTCTATGTTGCATAAAATATTACTGCTTTTAAAAGATCATTGATAGAATCTGTGTTTGCCAAAATTAAACTATTGGGTAAGTTTAAGCATTCAAGACATAGCTCAGTTATAAATGACTTTGTTCATATGCTGTCTGCTCTGATAAATTATCACATATCTGACAATAAACCTTCTCTCAAATCTCTCTTGATAGACTAAAACTCTATGCTCAGTTAATACGAAACTCGTGTAACTTAGTTTAAGATCTGCATCTTTTAACTAATTTATAACAAAAGTACTATTATCCATATCCCCGTAACCCAGTCTTGATCAGCTGTACAGCGACTGTGTGAATACGAAACTTGCGTTAAATACAGAAAATAAGCCTCCTGTTAATCCACATATTATGATGATAGGTGAACAAACTGTAGAAAATTTATTACAAGATGACGCAATCAATATTGACAATCGCAATGAATGTAAAAAATCACTTAGTGATTATATTATCTATATAATAATACTAATGAAGCAACAAGCTCATTAGGGGTCGATTTTATTCTTTATGAATAAGATAAAAGTGTTCATTCCTATATGGATTTATTGTGTGTATTATCTTCAACCTTGTCACATCCACCGTGTCGGCATTGTTGCGTAGATCAAAAAACACTCTTGTTTGTTATCCCGTGGCCTTGTCCACGGAATCCAGTAATTAAAATACAAGTACAAAAAGCTCGATTTATCTCGTTTTATGCTAGATCTAGTTAGCAAGCAACTAGATAACAGTGATTTTAAGAAAGGTACACCTCTTTATCTAAAGTCCCCTCACTATTATCGACAAGCATAGTAATTGTTGCATCACCGGTGATATTAATAGTAGTACGAAGCATATCAAGTATGCGGTCAATACCTGCAATAATTGCTACTCCCTCAATCGGTAAATGTACAGATGAAAGAACCATAGGCAGCATTATTAAAGAAGCTCCTGGAATACCGGCACCACCAATTGAGCCAAGAGTTGAGGTTAGAATAATCACTAGATAATCATGTGGAGCAAGCGCTACTCCCATCATTTGGGCAAAAAAGATAGTGGTAAGTGATAAATTTATAGCAAAGCCATCCATATTAATGGAAGCACCTATCGGCAATACAAACGAAGTACTAGACTCTGAAATCCCAAGTTTCTTACGACAAACTTGCATAGTAGTTGAAAGAGTAGCTTTACTACTTGAAGTAGAAAAAGCAAGTATCTGATACTCAAAGCTTTTCTTATAAAAAGGTATAGGAGAAACACGACAAAATATATATATAAGCAAACCGAATACTAGATATTGGAATGTCATCGCCACAACAACCGCTATAACAAGCTTTGAAAGGCTTAGTATTACTTCTATACCTTGCGTACCTATAATCCAAGCTGTTAAAGCAAAAGCACTATAAGGTGATAATTGAATAACAAATGATATCATTTTTAGTACTAATTTTGACATTAAATATACTAAATTAGTAATAGGCTCCGCTGCTGCTTTCATCTTATTTAAGGTAATACCAACAAAGACGGCAAAAAATACTACTTGCAAAACATCACCATTTGCAAAAGCACCGACAGCATTATCAGGAACTATATTGACAAAGAAATCGATTATATTAAACGATGTTCTTTCAACCTTGCTAGAGCCGGAAGGAGAAAAATCTATATGCATGCCTACACCAGGCTTCAATATTGCAGCAACAGTAAGACCAAAAACTGTAGCAAAGAAAGTAGTTCCTAAAAAGGCTGCTACCGCTTTCATGCCTACCCTTCCAAGTGCAGCAGTATCATTCATACTAGTAATACCTGAAACCAGGCTAAAGAAAATTAGCGGTGCAATGATCATTTTTATCAAACGTAAAAATATGTCACCTACCGGCTTAATATAATCAACATATTGCGGTAGGTAAATACCGAATATAATACCAAAGATTAAACCTAAGGTCACTTTTTTCCATAATTTCATTTTTTACTCCGAGTATACTTACTTAATTTAATTTAAATTCAATCATAGATTTATTTACAATATTGATTAATCTATTTTAAGTATTTTTGAAAGCCGCAATCAATATTTATTTTTATTATTTGCGGTGTATAATAATTATGAACTGCAAGGATTTTATTTTCAATCTTACTATAATTAGAATATTTTGTTTTAATTACAATTCTATATTCTTTTGCTATCGCTACTTTAGCATCCCATTTAAAGTAACTTTTCACATTATTAATTTGTATGCAAGAAGCAGCAAGATCTAACTCTAATAATAGAGAGGATATTTTTTTAGCAATTTATAAATCATTAGTCGTAGTTAAAACTAAGCAACACTCATGCATGCTTAGACCTCAACAAAGCAATTAGGTGTTTCGAATAGTTTTATATTAATCACAAAGAATTTTTGACTTTCAAAAAGCTTAGGGAAAATCTCATTTTTTAAATGCAGAGCAATATTTTCTGCCGTCGGATTATTCTGTAAATAATATACTTTCTGACCTGTATGACTTTCTATTTTCTGCCCGATTTCTTTATCATTTTGATGCAAGATTAGGCTATGATCAAAATTCTCATCAACCCAAACTTTAGATAAATCTTTGATCAAACCAAAATCCGCTACCATCCCAAGTTTATCAGTATCTTTTGCCGCTATAGTTATTTCAAGAACATAGCGATGACCATGCAGATATTGACATTTATTTTGATGACCGATAATTCTATGCCCTGCATCGAACTCAATACGACGAGTACATTTTATCATTAATTATAACTCCAAGCAAACTATAAGTTTAGCAGTAGCTTTTCAGGACTTTCTATTAGCTCTTTAATTTTTACTAATAATGAAACAGCTTCCTTTCCATCAATTATACGGTGATCGTATGATAGAGCTATATACATCATCGGGCGTATTTCAATTTTACCGTCTATAGCCACCACTCTTTCCTCAGTTTTATGTAACCCTAAAATACCGGATTGAGGCGGGTTAATAATAGGAGTAGATAAAAGAGAACCATATACACCACCGTTGGAAATTGAGAATGTGCCACCTGATAAATCAGCCATGGAAAGCTTACCATCTCTTGCTTTGTTAGCCAATACTCCTATTGTCTTTTCAATATCGGCAAATCCCATTTTATCCGCATCTCTTACAACCGGAACAACAAGACCTTGCTCTGTTCCAACCGCTACACCTATATCGTAATAATTTTTATATACTAAATCATCCCCGTCTATCTCAGCATTTACTGACGGAATAAGCTTTAAAGCTTCGATAGTTGCTCTAACAAAAAATGACATAAAGCCAAGCTTTATTCCGTGCTTTTTCTCGAACTCATCTTTATACTTACCACGTAGAGCTATCACTTTTGACATATCAATTTCGTTAAAGGTAGTCAAAATAGCAGCCGTATTTTGTGAATCTTTTAAACGCTGTGCAATGGTTTGACGCAAACGTGACATACGCACACGTTCGACTCTTTCTGCACTAGTTTTAGCTGAAGAAGTGTTAGGAGCAGTAGTGTTTCTAGTATCTAGCACATCACCTTTAGTAATTCTGCCATCTTTACCTGTTCCTTTTATATTATTTGGATCAAGTTTGTTTTCAGTAACTAGTTTTTGTACGGATGGAGCAAGAGTACTATTAGTAACAATGGGTTTTTCTGCTTCTTTTTCTGGAGCAGAGTAAAGAGCGGCTTGAGGTTTTACTGATTCATTACTACTTGTTGCGGAAGATTCTCCCTCATGTATATCGCCTATCTCTTCACCAACCGCAACATTTGCTCCGTCAGCTTTTATTATTTTATCTATAGTACCATTGCACGGAGAATTAACTTCTAATGTTACTTTCTCAGTTTCAATTTCCAATAATAACTCATCAGTTTTAACTGGATCGCCCTCTTTCTTATACCACTTGGCAATAGTAGCTTCTGTTACCGATTCACCGAGAGACGGTACTATAATTTTAACACCCATATTATTTTACTCCTAAGGCTTTTTTTAGTATTTCTTCTTGTTGTTTATTATGTATCTGTAAAGATCCAGCCGCCGGAGATGCTGATTCTTCTCTACCTATATATTTGAATTCGTTGTTAATTTCTGCTTCCTTTAAGGCATTATTTAGGTGAGAGGTTATATATCTCCAAGCTCCCATATTCATCGGCTCTTCTTGACACCAAATAAATTCGCTTGCTTTATTATATTTTTTTAATAACTCTACTACAACCATTTTTTTAAATGGGTATAATTGTTCAATCCTAATAATTGCTATATTATTATTACTGCCACGCATTTCGAATAAATCATAATATACCTTACCACTACATAGAATTACTTTAGTAATATTGCTTGCTTCTAGTTTATTTACTTCATCTAAAACTGGCAAGAAAGTAGTATTGCTATCTAATTCATCAAGTTTAGAAACTACATTTTTATGACGCAATAAAGATTTTGGTGACATCACAATTAATGGCTTTTTAACATTATCAATGATTTGACGACGAAGGAGATGGAAAATTGAAGCAGGGATAGTAGGATATGTAACATACATATTATCCTCAGCTGCTAGCTGCAGGAACCTCTCAAGTCTGGCTGAACTATGTTCGGGTCCTTGCCCCTCAAAGCCATGAGGCAATAAAACTACTAGTCCGCTCATGCGAAGCCATTTTGTTTCACTACTTGAAATGAATTGATCAAAAATAATCTGAGCTCCGTTAGCAAAATCACCAAATTGTGCTTCCCATAAGACTAAATGTTTTGGGTTTACGAGCGAATAACCATACTCAAAACCAAGCACGGCATATTCAGATAAATTACTATCTGCCACTTCATATGTTGCTTGTTCTTTCGACAAATGATTTAGAGGTATATAAGTAGTATCATCAACTTGACTATGTAATACCGCATGACGATGCGAGAAAGTGCCGCGTCCTGAATCCTGCCCTGTCAATCTTATATTAGTACCAGATGTTAGCAGGCTTGCAAAAGCGAGCTGCTCAGCTGTTGCCCAATCAATAGGCTGATCTGCTGTTAAAGATGCTTTTCTAGCATCAAATAGCTTAACTAATTTTGGATTAACAGAAAAATTTTTCGGCATTTCACATAGCTTAATCCCTAAATTTTGTAAGGTCTTTTTATCTACCCCTGTTACTGCCGCTTGCGTGCGATTGCGAGTAATACCTTGCCACAAACCACCTAAGAAATGAGCTTCTACCTTATAATTTTTAGCCTGCTCATATTCCTTATCTAATTTTGCTTTAAACTGTTCTTTTAATTTAGCATAATAGTTATTATCAATTATGCCGCCTTTTACTAACTCATTTGCATAAATATTGCCAGGTGTTAGCTTGTTCTTGATGACGCTATACATCCTGCCTTGTGTATACATTGGCTCATCGCCCTCATTATGCCCATATTTTCGGTAACAAATGATTTCTACAATAACATCTTTGCCGAATTTTTGCCTATATTCCACCGCAATATTTGTGGCTTTCAATACTGCTTCTATATCATCGCCATTAATATGCAAAATCGGTGCTGCTATTATTTTAGCAAATTCCGTAGAATATCTGCTAGCTCTGGTATCTGCAGCATTAGCAGTAAAACCTAATTGGTTGTTAATTACGAAATGTAGCACTCCACCAATATTATAAGCAGCTAGCAGTGACATAGATAATCCTTCTGCTACAACTCCTTGACCACAAAAAGCAGCATCACCGTGAACTAAAATAGCTTTAACTTTATTGCGTTTAGTATCTTTAAGTATATCCTGTTTTGCTCTTACTTTACCTGCAACTATCGTGTTTATGGCTTCTAAATGTGATGGATTATCAACAAGCGATAAATGTATTTTCTTGTTACCTATAACCCTGTCTGATAAATAGCCTAAATGGTATTTTACGTCACCTGAAATATTTAACTCATCAGGAAAAACACTATCGCTTATAAAACCTGCAATAACGGCTCTGTAAAGTTTACCAACTACTTTAGTTAGTGTGTTTAATCTTCCTCTATGTGCCATTCCTATGACGATTTCTTCCACACCTTGATGCAGAGATAAATCAATAGCCTTATTCATAGCAACTATGGAAGCATCACCACCCTCTACCGAGAAACGCTTAGCACCCGGGAATTTTGTATGTAGATATTGCTCAAATCCTTCTACTTCTACTAAGTCATTTAGGATATTTTTCTTTTCTTCAGAAGAAAACGAAATAACCCCTGATTCTAATTTAGAATATAACCAATTTTTTTCTTCTGAATTTTCTACTTGCTCAAACTCAACACCAATAGAACCAGTATAAGTTTTATCAAGAAAACTAACTAACTCACCTAAATTATATGTTTTGTCTAAAAATTTATGTTCTAATACTTTATTAAGCTGATCGGTTGTGAAACCAAAATTCTCTATACCGAGTTTTAAATCTTCTTGTGTTTTGGTAACTTCAAGCCCAAGTGGATCAAGCTTTGCAAGATAATGAGCGTATTTACGATAATTTGTTATCATCGCACCGATATTAAATTTATCCGTATCTGCTGTAGGATTTGCTAGGATTATGGACTCTTCAGTGGCTGCTGTTTTTAAAATTATTTTAGCGGTACTTTTATTCAGAAGCTTGTTGCTATCCTTAACGCCTGCAAAGAATTCTTGCCAAGTTTGATCAACTGAAGCAGGATTTTTTAAATATTGTTTATATAATTCTTCAATAAAAACAGCATTACTACCGAATAAAAAATCTGTTTTCTTTAAATTTTCTTCCATATTATTGTTTGGTTTGTTTATATTTTGTATAGGTATCATTCTGGAACTTATTATGTGTCATCCCGTGGCAGCGTTGTTGCGTGGATCGATTTTTCCCCTGTCCATCCCCATCCTCCCCCGTGATTTATTCATGGGATCCAGTTAAAAATATCAATATTATTGATATTTTTAACTGTTTTCTGGATTTAGTGCCTTATAGACCTACGGGGTGACACTTTATTTACTATCAAATACTTATTCTCTAAGTACTTAATAAACACTTCCGGATTTATACTTTCCTCGCCACTAGCACTTTTTAGCAAATCAGACGAATTTGTGAGTGAACCGACATTTCTGAAATTTTTATTCAAATAATTATTTGAATCACTAAAGTCACCTTTTAAAATAATCATCTTCTACATTTTTGTGCATCTCTTTTACTGTTTTCATTACCATCGATGCAACAATTGCACCATTAGTGTATGCAGAAAAGTAACCTAAGCTATTACCACCAGAATAATTAATATCTTGCAAGCATCCTTCACTAAAACTTCTAGGTTTTATTGCTAAATATTCCTGCATCTTACTATCCCAAAAATTTGGCAATTCATCAAGATTTAATTCACCACCGATGAGTAACTCTTCTATTTTAAAATGCAATATTACTTACATAGGTAAGTTACTTCATCAGCGTGAACTCTAATAAAATTAGTCTCAACTTTTGTTATTGTTCTATATAAATTATCTGCCGCATATTCTTCCGATTTAAGGTTCAATTCATCACGAAGTAATTTTGCTAAAAACTCTATAAAATCCTTTGATCTACCTACTTTTATCTCCATAAATAAAGACTAACTGTTGTGAAAAGCCATATCTTTAGGCACGTACGACCGGTTGCCCTTTGTATATCTCAGGTACATTTTGTTCATATAAAGTATGTCCGGTTTCGTGGATAATTCCCATTAAATCGCTTATGACATTATCTTTATCATATCTAGTAGTTTTAGTTTAAGCGTATACCATTTGTCGTTCCAGCACAAAAAGGATGAGTAGATTCATTAAGTAGCCTTTTGCTCCCATCAAACTGTATCATTTCCATGATACGTTTGCCAATATTTTTTGTATTTCAGGACTTCAGATGATAGTACACGGACTGCAATTAAATACACTTGCTCATACTTTAGCAACTTCTCTTGTGTAATCTAAAACTTTCTGCAAATGAGGCTTAAATAACTTATAATCACATTAGTCTCTATTGCTTTGTGCCCAACAAGTTCAGCTTTGGTGATTATAGCTACTAATTACTTTTGTAACTCTTCATCAATACAATTTGTATCTAATCTCTTTCGCTCAATTTCTCTTATGTTAGCATTTTGCCCTTCATCAATATTTCTCGCCTCTTCCTTGGCTTTACTAACTCTTTAAGCAAAGGTGATTTAACCAGAGAATGAACCAGCAAAGTGAGAGATACTATCTAGTTTGTCCTACTCTTACCTGATACCATAGGTATATTTACGGCTATCTCCCAATATAATATGCTTAAGATATTCTCAAAGTTTGAGATGGTTGAAAGTTCATGTTCTAGTTTTTTATAGTTGTTCATATTTTTTTCTCATTGTCATTCGGTGGACTTGTGGCGTTGTTATCTAACTCATATGACATTCCTAGTTCATAAATACAGGTAGAAGAAGACCAACTTCAAAAAAAGAGCAAGGCGTCCACAAAACGAGGAACGGAGCGTATACTTAATACGTGAGTACCGAAGTATTTGTAGGACAACGTAGCAAATTTTTGAAGTTCATCGAGTATACAATAATTCCTTTGCTGCCTTTAAACTTGCCTCAGTAATTGCTTTACCTGAAATCATGCGGGCAAGCTCCTGCTGTCTTTCTGCTAAATTTAAAGCTTTTACTGTTACCTTTGTTTCTTTTTCTAATTGCATTTTCTCAATTTTTATATGCAAATCTGCCTTTCCTGCTACTTGGGGCTGGTGTGTTATAACTATTACTTGCGTAGCGGAACTAAGCTTTTTAAGCCTTTCGCCAACTTTATCCGCAACTTCACCACCAATCCCTACATCTATTTCATCAAATATAATAGCAGGTTTAACCATTTTGTTAAATAAAGAAGTTTTTAAAGCAAGCATAAATCTTGATAATTCACCGCCCGAAGCAATTTTATTAATTGCCTCCGGAACCATACCAGGGTTAGTGGAAGCTTTAAAAACTATATCATCTATGCCGTATGCTGCCGCTTCTGTTCTTGCTGCTATATTAACATGAAAAGTGGCTTTTTCCATTTTTAGCTGTTTTAACTCATGATGCAACACTTCTTCTAAACGTTTTGCTGCAGCAAGACGTTTTTCCGATAAATTTTTGCCAAGTTTATAATATTCTGTACTCATCTTTACTTCTTGTACTTGCAGCTCTGCTTGATTTGCTATTTTACCGTTTAAGCTATTTAGCTGATTTAAAGATTCCTCTAAAAATGTCTTGATTCCGTCAGAAAAAACATTATACTTGCGGCTAATTGCTTTTATTGCAAATAATCTTTCTTCTATTTCTTCAAGGTTATAATCTAACTTATTAAAATTTTCTAGAAGATTTGATAAATTTTGTCTAGCCTCTTCCATATTATTATAAGCTTCTTCGAGATTTGTAGAAATATTTATGAATTGTTCACTTTTGCTTTGCTTTGCTAGTAGCTTTTCCGCTTTAGTAATTGAGCTATTTATTTCAGGATTATTAACTTGTTCTAGAATATCTTTGATTAGCTGTAAATCTTTAGCTTTATTTTGTAAATCTTTTCGTATATTTGTTAGCTGCTCTTCTTCACCTATTTGAACATTAAGCTTAGTTAGCTCTTCAGTTACGAAATTTAAATAATCGATTTCTTGCTCTATAGAATTTTGCTTTAGTGCTGTTTCAGCAATTTCATTGCGAATAGTTTGCCAAGTCTGATAACATTCAGAAAGCTGCATACGAAGTTCTAAAAGATCTCCAAAACTATCTAAAATGTCACGCTGAGTACTGATTTCTAAAAGAGAGATATTATTGTTTTGTCCGTGCAGTTCAAATAAATAAGTAGCTAAGTGTTGCATAATAGCTTTATTAACTACTTGATTATTGATAAAGAAATTTTTGCGTCCCTTTGCTTTTTGAACACACTTTATAAGCAGTGATTCCTCTAATGCGATAAAATTTTGAGTTAGGAAGTTTTTTATTTCATCATTTAATAAAAAGACTATATTAACAGCTGCATAATCTTTTCCATGCTTTATTATGCCGGCACTTGAAGTTTTATATCCTAAACAAAATAAAATAGCGTCAAGTAAAATAGACTTACCGGCACCGGTTTCGCCGGTAATAACGCATAAACCATTAGTAAATTCGATTTCTAACTCGTCTATCAGAATAAAGTTTTTAACTGAGAGATTCTGGAACATTTATGTATCCCTAATAAACAAAGAGTAATATACGAAGATCAACTTTAAAAAAAGCTAGGAATTCACAAGGCAAGGAACGAAGCATATAATGATATGTGAGTACCACAGCTCTTGTAGAATGACTACACCAATTTGTAAAGTTCATCGAGTATAGTCTTTAACTAGTTTATAAGCATAGCTATACCATTTACTATCTGGATAGTTACGACCAAGAACCGAAGCATATTTCATTGCCTCATCCGGTAATCCAAGCATCGTATAGCTTTCTGTCAAACGATATAGAGCTTCTACGCAGTGAGAGGTAGTTTGATAATTTTCAACTACTTCTTCAAATCGATTAATTGCTGCCATTGGATTCTTTTTCTTTAAGTAGAATCTACCGATCGTTAACTCTTTACCAGCCAAATGATCATTTACTAAATCAATTTTTAAAGATGAGTCAATAGCATATTTAGTATTTGGGTATTTCATAATTACATCCTCAAAACTATCTTTAGCCAAGAAAGTTCTGGATTGATCATGATTCACATCTGAAATTAACATATAATATGAAAGAGCTTTCAGGTAATACGCATAAGCAATATCAACATTTGCAGGATGCAAATTAATGAAAATATCAAGTACATCCACTGCTTCCTCATATTGAGCAGCAAGGAATAATGAGTATGCCTGCATCAGTTCTGCTTGCGGCGTAAATTCATTACCTGGGTGCTGGTAAAATATTTTTCCCCATTCTTCAGCAGCATTTTTATACTTCTTTTTCTCAAGCAAAGTAATACCCTCATTATAAAGAGTAGAAATAGGAGTCACTAAATCATTACTATTTTTTTTGCTTTTACACCCGTTTAGAATTAGCCCTAAGCATAAAAGGGCACTTAATATCTTTGCTAATTTCATAAGAACTTACATTCAGTTAATACCTAAATATACATATAGGTTTAGAGGATTTCAAGAATTCAATTTCTAAAATTTTGTAAACTTATATATTTTTGCTAGGTTTTGTGTGTTTTTGATAAGTATTCTAACTAACTCACCTTACGCAAAATTTGTAAAATAAGTATAAATGTATTAAGAGTAGAAAAA
>CAZJDC010000015.1:0-11581 GCA_964544715.1 uncultured Rickettsia sp.
TATGAGCTGAATTGACTTAGGCAGTACTCTTAGATTAAAGGAATTTCATCATATTGAAAGCGAAGAAGATCTTAAGAAAAAAGAGGCGTTAGTAAAAGAGGAAGAGGAAAATATGCAGAAGATAGAAGAAATGATAAATCAGAGAGGCGGACATTATGAGAATAATTAGAGCAATGATACTTACCATATATGTATGCACTATTTTAATGAGCAGCACCTCATTTGCAGAACAAACATATTGTTTAAAACAAGGAAGTAAAATTAAGGCAGTAATTAGCAAGGATCATTTAAATAGAATATGGTTTTCAGGAAAGTCTATCATTGAAGTGATAGGCGATAGCACAAAATACAAGATATTGCAAGATGCGGTAGGTCAGAACCTATTTATCACGCCTCTTGCAGCTATTGGTGAAGATATAGAAATGTCGGTTATAGACTCAGGAGGTCGCACCATTGATCTTAGTTTAAGAGTAGCTGGCACCACTGGGCAAATAATCTTCATAGAAGAGAAGAAAGATTGTTATCCTAAGAGTGAGGCTAATCAGGAAGTAATAAGATTAATGCGCTATATGCACTCAAGGAAACCGGACAAATACATTATAGACACGCAACAAAGGGATATTCATACATTAGAGTCCCAAGGACTAAAAATCAGACAAGATATGTCATATAGATATGGTCCTTATGTCGGGGCAAAACTGACTATTACTAACATTTCATCGGGGATATTTAAAAAGGGTAAAGATATAGAGCTTACTGATTGTCTTTTAAATCAGATATTTGAAGGTGAGCATGCAATGATCAGAAAGAATTGTAGCATATTACACCCTGGTCGTAATTGCCGCGTGTTAATTGCCTTGAAGGAGGTAGAGCGTGATTAATTTGAAAGAAATATTTAAAAATATCAGAAAGAAAGGCACAAATCTAACATCATCTGAAAGTGAGCCCATAGAAAATACAAGTGTTAGCACGTACCGCAGAGCACAAGAAAGAAGATGGTTATATATATGTTTAATAATTTTCGGTGTGCTTGGCGTTGCTATGAAATTACAAAGTAGCAGTAAGATTAAGCATGAGGAAAAAACCAAGGATGAGGGACGTAATATTGGCACTGCGTATGATGCGATGGATGGCAACAAGATATGGCAAAGTCACTTCGAAGATAAACTGCGTAATAGTCAGCATGAGTTACAAGAAAAAGTAGAAAATGTAATACATGATATGCGTGCTAAGGAAGAAGAGGAGCGAAAGAAAAGAGAGCAGGAGCTGCAAAAAATGGCTGAGCAATTAAAATTTGCTCAAGATGAATTAAGAAGTGCGGCACTTGAGCTTAAAAGAGTTAGTGATATTGCCGAGAGTAACAAGTACGAACAAGAGGCAATAATTAGAGGAGGAGAGGTTAGCTCAATTAAGATTGGCAGTAATGTGCAATGGGACAAGCCAAAAGACATACGGGATTACATACCTGAGACTAGTTTTGTCAGTGGTTATACTTTAGGAGGGATTGTAACTTCTACTGGTATTAATACGGCAAGCGAAAATGCAACGCCGGTGGTCATAAGATTAAGTAACAGAGGCAATTTACCAAAGAATATTAATGTAGATATTAGTAAATGTAGGGTGCAAGGTAGCAGTTACGGGGATCTCTCTAGTGAAAGAGTAATTATTCGTGCTGAGAAATTAATCTGTATTGATCCTAAAACAGAATTAGTAACTACCAGTGACGTTATAGGTGTAGTACATGGCGATGATGGTATGAATGGTATTAAAGGCAAAGTAATTGCTACAAGTAGTAAGCATATTAAAAATGCCTTTATTGGCTCAATGCTAAGTGGTCTTGCATCAAGTAGTAAAGGAGTAGAAGGATTAACGCTCACATCACTTGGAGCTGTAAACACAAAGCGTCAAGGCTTTAAGGATGTAGCAGGTCAAGGACTTTTAAATGGAGGAAGTAATGCGGGTGAGAAGATAGCTGATTATTATCTAAGACTTGCTGAGCAGATGTCACCAGTACTTACCGTACCTGGCGGCGTTAAGGTGGATGTAATATTTACCAAAGGTTTTTTCTTAGGGGAAGTAGGCATGCAGCAAAAAATTGCTAAAGCCCGCAGAATTAATAAGCAAGTACAAGCGGAGGATTATGAAGAGTATTAAAAAGCGAGTAAAACACATCAAGCTAGGATCAATGCTACTAATTGCTTTCAGCATCAGTGGATGCTCTACATATAGCAGTCATTTTGGTTGTCCAGACGCAAGAGGACTTAATTGTATGCCAGTAAGTCTAGTGAATGAACAAATAGATAGTGGGCAGATTGAAAGCGTTGCAAAGCAAAGAGCTAAATGTAGAGGTAGTAGAGCAAATAGATGCGGTGTACTACAGCAAGATGATATGAAGCCAGAATTAAAACTTGAGGATTTAAGGTAAGAGATGGTACTTGGAAGATTAATAGAGAAAGTAGAAGATTATTGCGGATTTACGTCAAGCGAGATGAAGGAAACCTCAAAAAAACGTTTGAACCAGCACCTTGAGAATAATTTTTTAGGAGCAGTGCCACTAAAAGATTTTCTGCATTATAAAAGTTATGTACCTGGTATTGGCATATTTTTTAACGATGATGGAATTGCTGGTTTTCTGACAGAAATTTCAATGAGAGTAGGTAGTAACGAGCTACTTGAGAAAAACTTAAATCTTTTCTTCAATAATGAGATTCCTGAAGGAATTTACATGCAGTTTTTAGTAGTAGGCAGTAATAATATTGAAGACAAGTTTCGTGTATGGCGCAGCGGCAGAACATCTCATAATGATCCTATGTTAGATCGAATTACAAAATATCGTGAGGCTTTTTTAAGAGAGAGAGCAAGAGATCTAGGTAATAGTGATGGACGTATAGGACGAGATTGGAAAACTTATGTTAGTTGTAGCATGCGAGGTGTTGATGACAATATTAATAAATTAGAGCTGCTAGTTAAGTTTAAAGAAAAGCTACTTAAGAAATTTGCATCAATTAAGCTCAATACTCGTAGCTGCGATGTTGCTGATTTAAAATATCTTGTTAATGATTTGGTTAATATGCAGCTTACTCCTTTAGCTTCCGAAGATAGCATTATTACAAAAAGCTTTGATAATAGCGGCCATACCCAAAATAGAACTAATAAACATAATTTACTCGATCGTTTATCGGATCAGATATTTGAAGGGATTAACGAGGCAAGCATTAGTGAAGAAGAGATCAAGCATTTCAAAACTGATTTAGTGACAAGAGGATATTATCTCAAGAAATTGCCTGAGAGTTTTGGAATTAACGATATGGTATCGCTTCTTGGACCTGATCTTGAAGGGGGATTTCCAGCAAGATTAATAATAAGTTACAGTATAGCAAATAATATTAATAAGGCAGATGAAGGTAAAATAATTTCAGAAGGTCTGCGTAGTATTCATGCATCAGAGAAATGGTACACAAGACATGACATTAGTCTGCAAAATGAAGCGAGATGGTGGAAAGTTCTTATTGATCGCAATAAGAATGGTGAGAAATTTTTAACTGAAAATTTTCAAATATTTATCACAACTACAAAAAATGCTGTGGAAATAGCGGAGGAAAAGCTACTCAGCCATTATAACAGTTTAGATTTTCAACTAGCTAGAAACGATAAATTACATCTTGTAGGTCTATTATCGATACTGCCAATGCAGCAAGCGGCGTTTTGGAAATCTTTGAAATTCTTTCAATTAATAAAAAACGTACCTGCAAGTGAGGTAGTTGCTAAATTACCGATTCATGGGGAATGGAAAGGTATTAATAGAAGCGGTGTATTACTACTTGGTCGTAAAGGTGAGATGTTTAACTGGAATCCATTTTATAGGGTAGGGGGAGCTGGCAACTATAATGTATGTGTTATGGCGCCATCAGGTAGTGGTAAGTCATTTTTCTTGCAGGAGCTAGCAACTAGTTTAGTGACGCAAAATGTACAAGTATTTGTACTTGATATTGGTGCATCTTATCAAAATATTGCGGAAGGCTTGAATAATAGTGAGTTCTTAAGATTTAACGCACTAAATGATTTATCACTTAATCCATTTCACGGGATTATAGGTAGTGGAGCTGTTTATTTAGCGGCGCAGAAGCTAAAGCGGGAAGGTAAAAGCAAAAACGAGATAATGCAGCGTACTGGTCTTACCGCTGAAGGATTAGAAATATTATTTTCAGAAAAGCATAAGTCAGCAGAGGTAGCGGAGAATGAGAGCATTGAGGTTTTAAAGATTGGTGAGCATTTTGTAACCAAAGATGCAGTTATTTACGCCAAGACTACAATAGCTACGATGTGCGGTGTGAGCGGTGATAATACCAAAGAAGCTATTATTGAAAAAGGATTAAATGAAGGGATAAAGCAATACGGCGACAGTCTAAATTTAGATAGATATGCCAAGGTTTTAGAAGAGATGGAAAATGGTATGGGCAGAGAGCTTGCAATATCATTATACCCATATACTTCAAGCGGAGTCCATGGCAGATATTTTAGGCAAGGTAAGAATGCTAAATTCAATTCACCTTTAACTATATTTGAATTCGAAGAAATCAAAGGTGATGAAGTATTTTTATCAGTCATTTTAGGAATCGTATTAATGCAAATCACAATGCAATTTCTCTGTGGGGATCGTAGCAAAAGATTTGTGTTAATTGTTGATGAGGCATGGAGAATTATTGACCATAGTGTTGGTTTTTTAGAGGCCTTTGCAAGGACTGTTCGGAAATATGGTGGTAGTTTAATCACCTGTGTACAAGAGTTTAAGGATTTAGATAACGGACCGAAGCACCAAGCAATTTTAAATAACAGTAGCTGGACAGCAGTTTTGCGTCAAGAACCAGCTGGAATTGGTCAAATGCGTCATTCTGAGAAATTCAAGAACTGCGCAGCATTAATAGAAACTATTACCAAAGATCCGGAGAATAAATATTCTGAGATCATGCTCATGGGTAGTAACTTACGTGTTGTAGGAAGGTTAGTAGTAGATCCGTATAGTGAGTGCTTGTATTCGACTGAGAGCGAGGATTACGGGTTTTTACATCAATGCAAGAATAACGGATTAGATAAGGATACAGCTATTAGGGAGCTTATAAAAAGAAAAGGAAAGAAACTACCAGAATTTAAGATAGAACGCATGCAAGTGGCACAAAGGAGTACAAGAGAGGAAATAATTTTAACATGAGTCAGATATCAAACAACGATCTTCAGCAATCGACGCAAGCTAAGACATTACATACTAAAGCATACAAACCTCAGATTAGTGTAACAGTGATTATAATATTGTTTTTGATATTTCTCATAGGTTGGTGCTTCTCGCATATTTGCTCTCGCATGTTTGATAATCCTATAGAGAAGATGCAAATATTATATGTATCACGTAGTGAAATCATGGAATTAGAAAAAGCAAGAGTTGAGCAAAGCCAAGATTCTGAAGGTCGAATGTTTTTTGGTGAGATTAATAAGGCAATCAGATTAATTAGAGAAGAAGCTATGAAGCATGAGAATAATTATAACCGAGTGATATTCGTAGGAGATAATTATGTTGAAGGGAGGAATACTCACTCTATTAGCAAAGAAATATATGAAAAAGTAATGCATAGATTAAAGACGTCAAAGAGTAGCGCATAGTGATTAAATTAATATTTAAAATCCTAATAATTTACAAAGTCATATTTATTGTTGAGGCACATGCTATGGATTTTGGGAAGCATGGGGCAACATACGAGGTAGCAGAGGAAGGGTTTGTTAGCATGGTTAAGAATCGTTTATCGGGGCTTGATTTGCAACAACACCAAGAAGAGATGCTACGCACAGCAAAACGTCAAATATTAGAGCCGGCACCAGTGTTAGGAATTAAAGCTACAAGTCACCCAAGAGAGTTTTTGTATGATCCAAGTTTTACCGTAACAAAAGATATAAAACTACCAGATGGCAAGATACTGCATAAGGCAGGTACAACAGTAAATCCGCTAGATCACATGGTATTTGATCGTGAGCTAATATTCATCGATGGAAGAAGTCAGAAGCAAGTAGAGTGGCTTAAAACACGATTAGAGAATGCTAAAGCAAAAAATCAAGAGGGGAATAATCATAGCGCACAAAACAACAATTTAGAAATTCGAATAATTCTCGTTGGAGGTAAAATCTTAGAGTTACAAGAAGATATAGGCAGAACATTATATTTTGATCAAGCAGGTGAATTAACAAATAAGTTTGGTATAGAGCAAGTGCCGGCGATAGTGGTACAAGACGGCAAGAGGCTTAAAATAAAAGAAATAACCCTAAATCTTTAAGATAATAATTTTAAATAGGATTAATCATAATGAGCAAAGAAAAATTAAAGATACATACATGTATATTGCTTTTAGGTGAGTAAACAAGATCTATAACGAAGCAGGCTAAAATTTTTAATAAAAAATCACGCAACAAGTCAAGAATAAAAATACAAGGTAGTAAAATAATGAGTAACAAAGAGTATACAAATCAAGTTGACCATTCGCAAAAGGCTAGCAATAGCGTTAAAAAATATTTTTGGCGAATATGGGCATTAGATAAGATGATGACATCTGCACTAATTATAAGTTTATCAATGATTCTGTTGCCTAAAAAATATACGTGAAGCAGATGTACGTGGTGCAGCAATACTATTTATTGTCATCATGCTAGGTTTTGGATTCTATATGGTGGTTGCCAGTATATCTGATTATTGTAGGGAAAAAATTTTAGGACGTTTCGGAAAGACAAAGTCAGAACCAGTAAATATATGTCAAAATAATCCTGTTATATTTGGAGAGTGCTTAGATGAGCTAACCAGTAATTTATACGCATTGGGCTTTAAGCTAAATGCAAGAATCGGAGAATATTATTTATATCAAAGTAGGAATTTTATACTGTTTAATGGAGATTTTTTAGTCAAAGAAGTAGGTGGTGTTTGTAGGATATATTCTACTCGTTTTGATCTCATTTTAAGATTAGCAAAATATATCAATCTGCAATTTTTAAATAATTATAAAGATATAGAGCACAAAGATAATGCTGCCAGCTGTAGCAAATAGAGTAGCGGTAATAATATTAAAGTGATGTTTCGTAACAGAGCTGCGGATAGCCTCAGCTATAAAACACATAATACTCCAAAGTATGATACATTGCAACCAATGTGCAATGAGAGAGTAGATTTGATTGTACCACTAAGGTCAAAGTGAGCATAGCAATTGGTAGTCATTAAGCAAGATATGACAAATACTAAGCATTTAAAACAAGAAGTAAGATATTTAGTAACCATAACGAGTAACCGACAAATACAACTAAAGGAGTAACAGTGTAAATAACAATGAAGAATAATATTGGAAGTTCGATTCTCTGCGTAGCCGCCAAGCATCGTGCAGAGAATCGGATGATAACACAAAAGATCATCATACTGATTATGGCTATTTTCATGCCTTTTTCAGTATCTGCAAATATTACATGTCAGGGACGATTTGTCAATCCGATAACTGATATATGCTGGTCTTGCATATTACCAATTTCCATTGGAAGCATCAATATTGGTAAGGGTACTGCTCCTAAAAAGAGGGACACTAAGAATCCAAGTAGCCCTATTTGTATGTGCACAAAAGATAATATTCCGACGCCTGGAATATCGATAGGTTTTTGGGAGCCGGTGCGTTTAGTAGATGTGACAAGAACGCCATATTGTTTGACTAATTTAGGTGGGGTATCTCTTGGTAGCGATAATAAGAGGATCAGTAGTTTTAATAGGAGTTATGCGGATAAGAGCTATAAGCATGATAGTTTCTATCATGTTCATTATTACGCTTATCCATTAATTTACTGGCTAGAATTAATTACCGATTTCATGTGTTTAGAAAAGGGTAGTTTTGATGTTGCTTATATGTCGGAGTTTGATGTTACTTGGAATGATCCAAAATTACAAAGTTTATTAAACCCTGAGGCAATATTATTTGGTAATCCTATAGCACAAGCAGCATGTAGTATGGACTGCTCTGCTGCAAGTCTTAAATTACCGATCGATAGTATGTTCTGGTGCGGAGGTTGCCTTGGTAATCTGTATCCTTTTTCAGGTAGCAACGCAGATCACGAAGGAGGAGTGCAATCTAGTAGTTTACTAACTTTAAGAGTTCTTGCAAAGCAGCACAGACTAGGTTTTGCAGATGTAACTTCAACAAGTAGTTCTAAGGTAAATGGACCATTATGCCGCAAGTCTAAAAATTTGAAGATTAAAAAGAGCCAGTACAAGTTACAGATGGTAAATCCGAAAGCAACAACTGGTGGTAAGGATATTGGGTGTTGGCCAGTAGGTCTTACTGATACTGCGTATAGTAGCTTCCGTGAATTTCCGTATAAAGGGCAAGATTTTGGTTATTTGATTTGGAGGAAAAAGAATTGTTGCGCACTTTAATTTTAATCATTTTATCCGTTTGTAGCACGAACGTTTTAGGAAGTTTTTTTGTGATACCTACTAAGCAGGATATTGAGTTTGCTAAAAAGATACAAGCACAAGTGCAAAAAATGGTTAATAAAGGACTGAAAGAAGAATACCAAACATTTGATCAACTCTCTAAAAATGTTGCAACTGCTCAAAATGACAAAACATTAGATGCAGAAGATACATATGCAGTTTTAGATAATGATAACACGAGACTGAGAATTTTTGTAAGCAGTTCTATGAGTTTAAATTTACTACGAAGTTTCTATAAAGAAGCTCAAAGATATGGTGGTCATTTAGTGTTTAACGGATTACCTAAGGGGAGCTTTAAAGAATTATTAAAGCTTGCACAAGAGATAGTTGAAGGTAATGACATAGGTGGTCTTGAGATTGATGATGAAGTATTTAAATCTTTTAAAGTTCAGCAAGTACCAGTGATAGTACTAAGCAGAGAAGTAGATAGTTTATTTGATGTGGAAGGTGCTGTGACTCAGTACGATTCTATACAAGGAGCTGTATCAATCAAATACGCTTTAGAGGAATTTGCCACTTGCGGGGATATGAGCGAAGAAGCAAAGCAGAGGCTAGCACAATGAGAGTAAAAACTATTGCTGTATTAATTCTGTTATGTCTCGCATTGCAAATACTGACTAATGTCGCTTTTGCTCAGTATTTAGATGAGCAGTTAGAGACTAATATCAATAAAGTTGATCCATTATTTGAGAGAAGCGTACCAAATCTAGAAGAGTTTAAAGCAAAGCTAGAAGAAGATAAAAAAGCAATATCAGAGCAAATTGGTCAGAATAAGATGCCTCCTATAGCTGATTCAGGCAAGATGGCAAATGAGAGAGCAAAATTAGAAAGTTTAGATGCATTAGAATTAGATAGCATCGCAAGAAGGGAAATGGCAAAAGATCCATTTCACAATGAGATGTTTGTGGATTTAAGTAAAGCTGGCATGCAGGCTCATTTAGAGGATGCAAAGAAAATAGCAAACGGCAGCTCTAATATGATAAGGGGTATCATAGCAAATCTTAAGGATATAGGAGTGGATTGTAAGACAGTTAAAGGAAATATTGAAAGAGATCCTGAATATTTCATGGAACTTAAGCAAGAAGTAGATAGTACAAGACAAGATACTATTTATGACCAACATTTCTGCGAAAGACTTAGAAACATTTACAATTGCAGAGACGAGCTGCACTTAAAATGCTTAAAAGAAGAGAGACAATGGCAACCTTGGCAGGAGAGAACAATTGATATATCAGGTGAGGCAATATGCAGAAATCACCATCATTTTTTTACCCAAGGGGCTTTATATAAAAAAGACAAAAGAAGACGCAAAACAAAAAAATATTTTTATATGAATATGCGAGGGGATGTTTCTGTGCAGCATCAATTAAGGTCGATCATAGCAGCAAAAATAGGAGCGGAGCTTGAGCAAATTAATGAAAATATAGGTATTAATCCTATAGGTAGTGGCGGTGTTAGTGAGTGCCGAAGATATGAAGTAAAGTGGGATGTATATCATTTCAAATACCAGTACCGAGATTGGAAAAATATTTGTGTTTTGTGGAGTGAAGTATGGCATGAGCATTGCAGGTTAAAGAATTAGAGAATGTTGAAATTAAGCATAATGTGCAAACAATTATTTGTGATCATTCTCGTAGGATTGATCATTACATTTACGGCAGTTGCTGATGAGAGATTTAAATCAAATTATCCATGCACCGATATACAAAAAGAATGCATATCGAGTGGCGTAAGGATAATTGACGGATTTGAAGTATATAGAGATTGCTGGGAGTATAACGTAGAAAAAATTTGCACTTATCCAAGTAAAGATGATTGCAGCAAATATTCGCATTGTTATTTTGTAGAGGCTTTGGAGTGCTTACTTACTGATTCGCTTGGTAATTGTGTAAATAGGCAGGAAGAGTATTCCTGTAAAAGATGGATCCCTATAGTTAAGGAAAGTGTTACAGCAAGAGTTAGAGTGCAGGAAAAAGAAGGGCAAGAAGGGATAATTTGCGAAGGGATACCGTGCATAGACGGTAACTGCGTAGATCATAGGTTTTTAACTAATGGTGAGATGATGGATTCTATCTCTAAATTCTATGCAGTAAGCAGCATGAAAGCAGGTAACTCGGTTAATATTAGTTTGTTCCAAGGTAATAATGAGCATTGCAGTAAAAAAGCTACGAGTTACACCAATTGCTGCTCTGCTAGTTTAAAAGGTTGGGGGAGTAATTTAGGAGCAAAATGCACTCCAGATGAGCAGCTACTTATAGACAAGAGAAAAAAGAATTTATGCGTTTATGTGGGCAAGCAGAGCAATAAAAAGGTCGGCGTTACAACCCTTGTAAAACACCATTATTGTTGCTTTGGGTCGCTGCTTGACAAAGTAGTACAAGTGCAAGCAAGAAAGCAATTAGGTATCAGTTTTGGTAGCGGTAAGACCCCAGATTGCCGCGGTTTAACACTCGAAGAGATACAAAGAATTAATTGGGATGAGATTGATTTTACAGAATTTATTGAAGATTTAAAAGTTAAATTCTTTTCAAAATATAAGATGCCAGGAAGTAGCGATTTAAAAGAAAGAATTAATAATAGTTTGCCTGATATCAGAGAGTTCGATGGAAACGTACAAAATCAAGAAAACAATGCAAGTGGATGGAGAGCAGGAGAAGAGCAATGAGATGCAGCAAAATTCAGAACTTAGTCGTTGTTTTACTTATTTGCAATCAAGCAAGCTTTGTATCTGCAAGCGATTTCTTCCATCAAAGATACAGAGGTTGGTTATGGTTTGAGGAGCGTGAGCAACAAAAAATCAAAGAAGAAATGCAGCAAGAATTAGAGCAAGTACAAAAACAAGAGCAAGCAAGAGCAAAAGCACGAGCGGAAGTAGAAGCATTTAGCAAAGAGTTAGATGACTTAAAATATATGATGATTAGATATCCTGAAAATCTTGACCATGTACATGCCTATAAAAAGAAAGAAGCCGAAATGTTAGATGCTGCATTAAAATTAGATCATTCATATAGGCTTGTAAATTTACTTCATCCAAATGACATAAATCATAATCTTCTACAGTCAGGGTAATAGATG
>CAZJDC010000016.1:0-6926 GCA_964544715.1 uncultured Rickettsia sp.
CACTCTCCTCTTGTAAATACTCTTCCTTATTATCTTGAATGCTTCACTCTTATCCCTAAACTGGCGTTGTATGGGATTTCCTACTGTAATGTGTCATAGTGCTTATGATGCTGCATCATGACAACAAATGGCAAGCTAAAGCTTCTCCATCTGGAAGATGGAGGTTTGTACCTCCAAAGAGACTATCAAGTTACTATTTATTCAGCCAAGTCAACCTCAGCAAAATGCATATATTGCAAGATATAATAGGACTGTAAGATATGATTGGTTGAGTCAACAGTTATTTTATAATATTCAAGAGGCACAAGATCTTGCCACTCAATGGCTTTGGTCATATAATAACGAAAGACCAAATATGGCTATAGGTGGTATAACGCCAATACAAAAATTAGCTTTGGCAGCTTAACTCTCTACTCTCTATTGCGATTAAAATTGAGAGGATTACCTCTGTACCCTCTTTACTACGAAGTAGCTTATCTATAATTAATTTTATTTTTTTCTATTAATATCATTATAATCTAACTTATCTCTATAATTAGACACAAGATCCAATATTTCTTCTTTGAATATTTTATCACCTTCATCCAAACCAAAAGCCATTTCAAAGCTAGATCAATCTGGTTTCGCTTGATATTTAAGTAAAAATATAATTAATTCTTTATTTCTATTACCTACAACATAATTAGAATTATATTCTATATAAGCATGAATACTATTCTTTATAGCAAAATATAATGGCGTCTCATCACAGTTATCAATAGCATTTATATTATCTTGATTTTTAAGTAAGATTTTCGCTATTGCCATATCATGTTTATCCACAGCACCATATTTGCAATATAATGCAAGGGCGTTTGTTTATATAAAAATTAACTGCATTTACAGAGGCCTTATAACTGATTAAAGTTTTGACTGTTCCTACATTACTAATTCTCACAGCACAATGTAGAGGTATCTCAGATGGTACACTATATACAATAAACAATCCGCATTATGCCTCCCAATATGCCACTGTACTATTTCTGTGTCTTTATCCATTACTTTGTAAGTATTTTTATACTGATTTAATATATTAATTGATTAAGTAAAACATATTTTTTAAATAACTCCCTAATTTTGTGTCGTTCTAAAAAACATAAGGTAAATTTTTCGTCATTTGAAATTACCTTTTTGAATTTTTAATCATTTAAATATAATTTAAAATTATTGCTACAAATAATGTATCCGGATTCAAACAATATATTGTTGGCATATAAATTAATTAAGTTTAGTTTTTATTTAAATGAAGCTACTGTTAATTAACATTAACGCCAAGTAAGCCAATTAATTCTTCTAAATTTATATTTATTATTAATTTAACGTTGCCACTATTATTAGCATAATGTATAAATAGGGTTTAAGTTCCAAATACCATCAATAATTATTAGCATATTATATATATATATGAAGAAATTAATTTACTATTTTGGTAGTAACGGTAGCGACGGAAACGCTAGTATGAAAGATATCCTTGGTAATAAAGGGGCGGGTCTTGCTGAAATGTCTAACTTAAAATTACCTATACCTGATGGATTTACTATCACTACTGAACTTTGTAACTATTTTTATACTCATGATAACAGCTTTCCTAAAAATTTTAGAAATGAGTTAAAAACAGCTGTAGGAAAACTTGAAGCCATTACTGGCAAAGTTTTCGGAAGCACACAAAATCCTTTATTATTATCGGTAAGATCAGGATCTATTGTTTCAATGCCTGGTATGATGGATACTATACTTAACCTTGGAATGAATGATGAAGTTTGTACAGCTCTGGGCGAAGTTTGTAAGGATAAAAGATTTGCTCTTGATAGCTATCAAAGATTTTTAGAAATGTATGGAGCAACTGTTTTATCCATACCCAGTGATTTATTTGCACAGATTTATGAACGACACAAAATTCAAGCCGATCTCTATAGAGATAGCGACGTTACACCAGAATTATTAGAAATAATTATTGAAGACTTTAAAAAATTACATATCAAATATGCTAACCAATTAATAATCGATCCTTATGAGCAATTAGAATCAGCAATTAAAGCGGTACTTCATTCTTGGATTAGCAACAGAGCAGTGATATATAGAAAAATCAATAATATTTCTGAAAGCTTTGGCACTGCTATCAATATCCAATCTATGGTTTTTGGTAATTTAAGCAAAACTTCAGCAACAGGTGTTATTTTTACTAGGTCACCCTCTACGGGTGAAAAAAAGCTTTTTGGTGAATTTTTAATAAATGCTCAAGGGGAAGATATAGTATCAGGTACTAGAACGCCTTTTCCTATTATTTCTGATGACTCAAATTCCATGAAAGCAACAATGCCGCAAGTTTTTGATGAACTGTCCAAAATTTCCGAAACGTTAGAGAAGCATTACCTAGATATGCAAGATATAGAGTTTACTATAGAAAATAGCAAACTTTATATACTACAAACTCGTACAGCTAAAAGAACCGCCATTGCTGCTATAAAAATTGCTGTACAAATGGTGGAAGAAAAGCTGATCTCTAAAGAGCAGGCTTTAATGCGAATCGATCCTGAGTCGTTAAATCAACTGCTACACACTCGAATTGATTATAGCAAAGGTCTTACATCTATTGCGGATGGATTACCTGCCTCCCCAGGAGCTGCAACTGGTATTGTCGTATTTTCACCTTATGATGCTGAAAAATTATCACATCACCATAAAGTAATTTTAGTGAGGCACGATACTAGCCCTGAAGATATTAACGGCATGCATGTTTCCTCAGGTATTTTAACTATACGAGGCGGTATGACTTCACACGCAGCGGTTGTAGCAAGGGGTATGGGCAAGCCTTGCGTATGCGGGACTAATAATCTAGTAATAGATGAGAAAAAACAAACATTAACAGCTGGTGATCTGGTACTTAAACAGGGTGATATTATCACAATTGATGGCGGCACAGGTAAAGTTTTCTTAGGGGCAATGCCATTAATTCAACCTACTTTTAGTGAAGAATCAAAACTAATTTTTGAATGGGCAGATGAGGCAAGTAAACTAAAAATTCGCACCAATGCCGAAACAGTAAGTGATGCTCTAGTATCGGTAAGATTTGGTGCTAAAGGTATCGGTTTATGTCGTAGTGAACATATGTTTTTTGATAAAAACAAAATTCCTTTAGTACGAGCAATGATTATTGCCCCTGATATAGATAGAAGAAAGCTTGCAGCGCAGAAATTATTGCCTCTTCAAACAGATGATTTTAAGGCTTTATTTAGAGTGATGGGCGATAAACCAGTAAATATTAGATTACTTGATCCACCATTGCATGAGTTTTTCCCTACAACTGAGGAAGATAAGAAAAATCTAGCAAGTAGTTTAAACCTTCCCCTATCGATGATTAATCAACGTCTGCACGCCATGCATGAGGTAAACCCTATGCTTGGTCATCGTGGTTGTAGACTTGGTATCTGCTCACCAGAAATTTATCAGATGCAAGTTGAAGCGATCTTTACAGCTATTTATGAGCTACATACAGAAGAAAATATTGAGTGTAAATTAGAATTAATGATTCCTTTGATTAGTAACGTTAATGAAATTAAGAAGCTTAAAAGTGATATTTATGAAATAATTCATGAGTTAGAAGAGCGTTATGAGCATAAATTCTCTTTTAGTTTAGGTACCATGATTGAGTTACCAAGAGCGGCACTTAACAGTAAAAAAATAGCTGAAGAAGTCGATTATTTTAGCTTTGGTACTAATGATTTAACCCAAACTACATATGGAATTTCAAGAGATGATATAGCCTCTTTCTTACCTTATTATTTAGAAGAAAGAATCTTTGAGTCTGATCCGTTTACCACCTTAGACGAACAGGGGGTAGGAGAATTAATTGAGATTGCCATAAAACGAGGAAAAAGCAGCAACTCTAACTTAAAGTTAGGTGCTTGTGGCGAGCATGCGGGGCACCCTGCTTCTATAGAATTTTTTCACAAAATGAATTTGGATTATGTTTCCTGCTCCCCTTACCGCATTCCAATCGCACGAATCGCAGCCGCACAAGCTAAAATTAAACATGGGTAGTGTCCTTTTGGCATTTTGCTTGGTATATAATTAATTATACCTAATGTATTGCCATCCAATTATTACCAGCTCTAATTTCGGTAATAATTGGTACATCCATATTGGTAGAATTTTCCATAATTTGTTTGATGATTGGCATTATCGTTTCTACTTCATCGATTGGTGCTTCAAATAGTAACTCATCGTGAATTTGCAACACTAATCTAGTTTTGAGTTTACGCTGCTCTATCTCTCTATCAAGCGCGATCATCGCTAGTTTTATTATATCGGCATTAGTTCCTTGAACCGGGGCATTAATAGCGGCACGCTCGGCAAATTGCTTGAGTCTTTTATCATTAATTAGTGGCACAAAACATTTACGTCCGAAAAAATCATTAACATATCCATTTGCTTGAGCAAAACTTTTAGTTGCCTCCATATATTCCTGCACGCCCTTATATTCAGCAAAATATTTTTTGATATATTCAGCAGCTTCACTATTGCTAACATTTAGCTGCTTTGCAAGTCCGAAAGCACTTATCCCGTAAATAATACCAAAATTTATAGCTTTTGCTTTACGTCTATGTTCACTAGTCAGATCCTCTTTTTGTAAATTAAAGATCTGGCATGCAGTTTGCGTATGGATATCATCTTTATTAATAAATGCTTCTTTTAAAGCCTTTATATCTGCGATATGACTTAATATTCTAAGCTCTATTTGCGAGTAATCGGCTGATATTAATTTATAGCCTTGCTCTGCAATAAAAGCTTTTCTGATTTTATTCCCCTCTCCTGACCTAATAGGCACGTTTTGCAGATTAGGTTCTTGTGAACTAAGCCTTCCTGTGGTAGTCGAAGTTTGCAAAAAAGTGGTATGAATTCTGCGAGTTATATTATCTATTTGCTTTGGCAAACTATCAGTATAAGTATTTTTTAGCTTGGTAATCTGACGCCATCTTAGCAATAAATCAGCAATCGGATAACCTTGCTCGCTAAGCTTTGCTAGTATCTCAGCCCCCGTTGAGTAGGAGCTTGCTTTAGCAGAAGTTTTACCGAATGGTAATTGCATTTTCTCAAATAAAATTTCTCCTAATTGTTTTGGTGAACCAATATTAAACTTCGTACCACTTAAAGCAAAAATTTCTTCTTCAAGCTTTAAGATTTCAGCTCCAAATTCACTAGATAATTGATTCAAATAATTTGCATCTACTTTTATGCCGGCTTTTTCCATTTTATCTATCACAAAGCACACAGGTAAATCGATTTCTTTATAAATTCTAAAAGCCTTATTATCCTTAAGTTCTAGAATACTCTGTTCATAAAGATTAGTAAAATCCGCTACTATTTTTGCTGATTCTTCTATTGGTGCTTCTTTTTTTACATCTTCAAATAAATTCTTTTGCGGCAAACCTGCAGACAACGCATAATTTATTAGCTCTAAATCCTCGATTGCCTTAATTTGTTGTGCCATGCTAGCATAAAATTTCAGCAGAGGTTTTAGTGAGTAAGTGATTTTCTTTATTGACTGGTCAGTGAGTAAATTAAAAATAATATCTGTAAACCATTCATTATAAGCCTTAGAATTATAAGAAAAAAGATCATTGTTCTCATTTAAGATTTTAATAATATAAGCTTGATTTTTTAGGGATAAAATAAATGCAATATTAGCTCCTTTATTTTGCAGTAAATATATTCCTAATATCCCTGCTTTTCTAGCTTTTTCAGCAAAAGCTTCAAGCTCAGCTTTATTACCAATCTCTTTTATCTCTACAGCTTTTGCTTCTGTTACTTCTTTATGTTCACTCATGTTAATATCAAATAAATTCTCTGCTCTTTTATATAAAGATTTAAAGCCATATTCGTGTAAAAACTCTGTGAATTTATTATGATCAGGTGGCGACCATTCTAGAGCATTGAAGTTAAAATCTAGATTAACATTATAATCAAGCCTGATTAGTTGCCATGAAATTAGAGCAGCCTCCTTTGAGTTTTGCAGTGTTTCACGTTGCTTTATACTTGAGATTTGCTCTAGAGAATTAAAGATATTCTCAACTGTACCAAATTGCGTAATAAGATTACTCGCTGTTTTCGGTCCTATTGACGGCACACCTGGAATGTTATCGGACTTATCACCAATTAAAGCCATCACCTCACGTAATTTATCAGAAGTGACGCCAAATTTTTCAACAACATTATCTTCAGTAATATATTTAGCTTTTAGCGGGTCATATATTTTTACGTTGTCATTCATTAGCTGCAACAAGTCTTTATCAGAAGATATAACTACTACTTTTGCCCCAAGTGAAGCTGTTTTAGATGCAAAAGTGGCTATTATATCATCAGCTTCAAAGCCATTTTTTTCTAAAATCGGGAAGTTTAAATTTCTTGCAACATCACGCACTAATGGCAATTGTGCAATCAAATCCTCAGGCGGTGGTGGACGATGAGCTTTATATTCAGGATAAATTTCATGACGGAAATTTTTACCACCACTGTCAAATACTACTGCTGCATGTTTCGGCTTAAAATCGTTCAGTAGTTTTAGCAACATTGAGGTAAAGCCGTAAAGAGCCCCTACAGGCTGACCTTTTTGAGACGTTAAAGGCTGTTGTGCATAATAGGCTCTAAAAACAAATCCGTATCCGTCTATAAGCAGTAAAGTATTTTTCTTGGTCATTGTTGTATGAGAATTAAAGATAAATGATTATATCATAATGCATTAAAACACTGATTTCAATTTAAGAATTTCACTCCTCTTTTTTTTAAATCTCTGCTATATTCTGTAAAATGCTTGGTGTCATACCGTGGACAAACTGATTTCAATTTAAGAATTTCACTCCTCTTTTTTTTAAATCTCTGCTATATTC
>CAZJDC010000016.1:7026-11415 GCA_964544715.1 uncultured Rickettsia sp.
TGTAAAATGCTTGGTGTCATACCGTGGACAAGACGAGGGATGACAAATTAACCCAAACAAATTTCTTTTTAGCAGAAATGCCTTATGTTTAAATTATTAAATCCTCATTATTTTGATAAATTGTCAAAAATAACAATTCCTATATTGACCATCTTGACTTTTCTAATGTCAACTATTGGTCTTTACTTAGGGCTAGTAACCTCTCCACCTGACTATCAACAAGGCGAATTCGTACGTATTATGTATGTTCATGTACCTGCTTCTTGGATGGCACTTGGTCTTTATGTTTTTATGGCAGCGTGTAGCTTCAGCTATTTAGTGTGGAAAGCTACTATGTCATATTTGCTTGCGGTAGCTGCTAGCTATATCGGTGCTACTTTCAGCTTAATTAGCTTAGTAACAGGCAGCATATGGGGCAAACCTATATGGGGAGTATGGTGGGTATGGGATGCTCGTCTTACTTCAATGTTAATATTATTCTTACTATATGTAAGCTACATTATAATAGTTAACAGTGCAGAAGATATAAGAAAAGCCCAAAATCCTGCTTCTATTATTGTCCTTATTGGTCTTATTAACATACCAATAATAAAATTTTCGGTAAATCTTTGGTATAGCCTACATCAGCCAGCTAGCGTTTTAAGATTAGGCTCACCAACCATTCACTCATCAATGCTAAAACCTTTAATGATAATGTTTGTAAGTTTTATATTATATTGTTTGTTAATCTTATTTTTAAGAACCTCTATATTAATCAACAAAATAAAAAACCGATAAAAAAATGACCTACGTTATAACTGATGAATGTGTGAAATGTAAATATACTGATTGTGTTGAGGTATGTCCGGTAGATTGTTTCTATGAGGGTGAGTTTATGCTGGTTATCAATCCGGATGAATGTATAGATTGCGGGGTATGCGTGCCCGACTGCCCAATAGATGCAATAAAGCCTGAATCACCTGAATTAATTGAGTGGGTAGAGCGAGCAAAACATTTTATAGCACATAAAAAATGGCCAGTGATTACTAAGAAAAAGCTCGCCTTGCCTGATGCTGATAAATTCAGAGATGAAAAAGATAAATTTAATAAATATATTAATGTATAAAAGAGCTAATTATCTATTTGTGTCCATTTTGTCACAAAATTATCTAAAGATGTTACTGTAATCTATTAAATTTATATATTAATGTAGCACTATTAACAATAGTATGTTATACCAGCACTAAAGATAGATTTTTATTAATTAATTCACATTATTGAGGTACTAAAAATGAAAAAATTACTTTTAATAGCTGCTACAAGTGCAACAGTTTTATCTTCATCCCCTTCATTCGCTGATTGTGGGAATGATAGCTGGTATTTAAGAGTAGATGCTGGTGCAGCAATGTTCAATAAAGAAAAGGACAATCTAACCGGTGTTAAATTAAAATCTAATACTGTTTTTACTGGTGATATTGGTGTTGGTAACTATGTTACGGAAAATTTTAGAGCTGACCTAACTTTAGGTACTACATTTAGTGGTAAATTAAAGAAGTCTGGCAGCGTAGATGGAGATAATCGTTCAGCAAGCCATAAGCCTAATATTACACGTTTACTTATTAATGGTTACGTAGATTTATCTAATTTTGAGATGTTTGATGTTTTTGCTGGTGCTGGTATCGGTGCTTCAATGCTGAAAGAAAAAGTTTCATATTCTGGAATTGATAATGGTGTTACTATTTCTAGCTCTTATTCAAGCAAAAACACAACTAACCTTGCTTACAAGCTCACTGTAGGTGCTTCTTCACAAATTGTTGACGGAGTTAAAGCAGAGCTATCTTATAGCTGGATAAGTGATGGTAAGACAAAAGGTGGAACTATAAAAAATCTAGCAGGACAAAATGTGCAAGCTAAAGGAACACGTTATCAAAGCCATAACCTAACTGCAGGTTTAAGATTTAATATATAATTAAATTATAAGCAATATTTAATAGTTTCAAGTGACTAAAATAATTGTCTATTGCTTGAAAATGTTTTTCATTAGATATGATAGTTATCATATCTAAAATTTAATTTTAACAACTAACAAATATTTAAGGAAAATATTAATAATATGAAAAAATTACTGTTAATCACAGCTGCAAGCACAGCTATTTTATCTTCAACTGCAACATTTGCTGCTACTGATCCTTGCGAAGGTGTGGTGATGAATTCACCTATGACTACTGAGTCATCTATGCCATCGTCAGCTATGGAAAATCTATGGTATTTAAAAGTAGATGCTGGTGCGGTTATTTTTAATCACCAAAAGGATAAGCTCATAGACATAAAAATAAAATCTAATACCGGCTTTACTGGTGAAATCGGAGCAGGTTACTATATCATGGATAATATAAGAACTGATTTTACAGTTGGCTTAGTAACAAGCAATCATTTAAAAAAATCAGTAACCAACGTAGTTGGTAATAATACTTCAGTAAAACATAAGCCTAATATTGTCAGCTTCTTATTAAATGGTTATGTTGATGTAGTTGATTTAAATATGTTTAAAGTTTTTGCTGGTGCTGGTATTGGTGCTGCAATGGTGAAAGAAAAAATTTCATATAGATTGACACCGGCTGGTGGTACTGCAGATATTGGTAAAGTCAATATTCAAAGTAAAACAAATTTTGCTTACCAATTATCTTTAGGTGCTTCATTTGAAGTTGCTCCAGGCGTAAAATCTGAATTAGTTTATAGTTGGAGAGATTACGGTAAAACTAGCACTAAAACAGTTGATAGAGAAAGAAAAGGTGGAACACACTATAGAGGTAGTAACTTAATGGTTGGTCTAAGATTTGATATGTAATTTTTTACATCTTCAAACTTCCTAAACCTAAGAAAAGAGTCTTGAGTTTTTTCTCAAGGTTCTTTTTTTTTATCTTACTGTCATGCCATTTCTCTGTCATACCGTGGCCTGTCTCATAGGATCTTAGGACTTTTTTAGTGTTCAGCACACCATCCCGTAGCTTTTATGCCCCCTGTCATCCTGTAGCAACATTGTTTAGGGGGGGGGCATCTCATCTCCAACCTTGTCATCCCATGGATAAGCTCTCACGTGATCCAGCTCTTTGTCATTCATGCAAAAGTGGGAATCCAGCAATACAAAAACTTAAATATATTAAACCTTTAGCACTAAAAGCTTGATTTATCTCACTTTTTTCTGGATACCGTGGATAAACCACGGTATGACAGAGACTAAACTGATCCACGTGAGCATGACACCGAGGGTGTTTTTCAATCCACACAACACCACCACCACAGGATGATACTTAATACTGTTGCTCTAATACTACTTACAAATCCCCCATTAAAAAACTTCTTCAATTTTTCTTTATTAATTGGTCTATATACTACCTAATTAAATTAGGTACTAATTATTAAGGGTTTTGTATGAAGCAGCAGCACATAATAAACGAGACGTTTTTAGACGCAATTTTAGCCAAAAAATTAGGTACTTCCTATATCCCTTCCGAAAGAAATTAATGATCCTGATTTTGATAAAACAGCAAAGCATTTTATTAATCTGCGTGTTAGAGCTGATGGTTTCAAACCTGTCAAAACAGCGGTAGTTCATCCTATTAGAGCTGCACAATTTGGTTTAATAACTCCCGTTTTGATTGGATAGCAGCATAAAATCGAAGCAGTAGCAAAAGTTAATGATGTCGACCTTGCTAATTATCATGTTATTAATGTTGAGCATAGCCATGATGCCACAAAAAAGCTGTAGAGCTTGCAAAGAAAAGAGGAGTTGCGCCTGGCATACTGGCGAGCTTAGCAGTAGTTTATAAAGAAAATGGCTTGTGTACCGTACGCCGCGAATAAGCCATGCTGTCTTAATGGCGATTGCTACTTTCCCTAAACCTTTTAGCATTACCGATGCTGCTATTAATATCCGCCCTACTTTAGAAGACAAGCGTGATATAGTACAGAATGATATTGATATTTAATGCATATCATAAAAGAAGATAAGCAGGTTAGAGTCGCAGTATTATCGGCTGTTGAGACAGTTTACTTCCGCCATTCCTACAACACTTGATGCGTATGGTTTGCAATGATTGTGTAAATTATTGTTGAGCCTATATTAAGAAGTAATTAAAATATAGGTAACAGGAATGCAGATAAGCACAGAATAAAAAAATAAATGCAGCAATAGATCTTTTGATAAAAGGAGGAGTAGATTTTAAGACAGTTCTTAGTCAGGATGGATTAATTAAGGCATTAACCAATGGCATTTTAGAAAGAGCTCTGCAAGTTGAGATGTCAGACCATTTAGGTTATAGCAAATATAGATTAAGTTAAATAGGTAGTGACTATTGACTAGAGAAGTGCTAAGCTAAGAATAAAAACTTATGCCAAGTCCGATTCATA
>CAZJDC010000017.1:0-10150 GCA_964544715.1 uncultured Rickettsia sp.
TTGACACATTAAGTAGTCTGAATATATATCAGATATTTTCTTAGCCATAATTGAGAGGTGTATTTTTTCTACTCTTAATACATTTATACTTATTTTACAAATTTTGCGTAAGGTGAGTTACTTAACTTGACTGCGCCTATCAATAACTTAGTTTTCCTGCACAAAACCTAGTGAATGTAATTTTTAAAGTAAATTTTTCAAAATTCCTTATACGTTAATGATTATATATAATATAATTTAGTTAAATTATATTATTTAATTATGTCAAACAATAATTCTCAAGCTACCCCAGCTCTTTCTAAGCAACAACTATTTGCCTTTTTTGGTATGGTTGTCGGGATGTTTATGTCAGTACTTGATATCCAAATTGTTGCAAGCTCATTATCCGTAATAGCAGCAGGACTTGCAGCTTCAAGTAATGAGCTTTCTTGGGTTCAAACCTCTTATTTAATAGCTGAGGTGATCATAATTCCGATTACGGGATTTTTAGCAAGATTACTTTCTATTAGGATCTCTTACTTTGTGGCAGCTCTTGGGTTTACAATTATGAGCGTATTATGCTCGCTTGCAACTAATATAGACGCAATGATTATCTTTAGAGCATTACAAGGATTCTTTGGCGGTGCTATGATACCAACAGTTTTTAGCACAGTTTTTATAATTTTCCCGCCATCACAACGTCCTAAAGTCACTATATTGATTGGGATTGTCGTAACTGTTGCACCAACTTTAGGTCCGACACTTGGAGGATATATTACAGAAATTTTATCATGGCATTTTATGTTTTTACTGAATGTCATACCTGGTATTTTTGTATGTAGTGTAGTTTTTTTATATGGTCATTTTGACAAACCAAATTATAACTTACTTAAAAATTTTGATTTTCTAGGCATAGCTATTATGGCTTTAACGCTTGGTTTATTACAATATGTTTTAGAGGAAGGTAATAAAAAAGGCTGGTTGGAGGATAATTTAATATTATTTTTAAGTATTGCGGTAGCTTTAGGCCTTATTTTGTTAATAATCAGAGAACTAACTTTTATAAACCCGATTTTAGATTTAAAAACATTTCTCTATAAAGATTTTACGTTTGGTTGTCTATATTCATTTGTTATGGGTATAGGATTGTATGGAGCAGTATATATAATACCATTATTCTTATTTACTATATCAGGTTATGATACGTTGCAGATTGGTGCTACTATGATGGTAACAGGAATAGCACAATTTTTATCAGCACCACTAGCTGGAAGAATGCTCGGTGCTGGAGTGGATTTACGGCTAATGCTGATTATAGGACTTGGAGGATTTGCCCTTGGATGTCACCTAAATAGCTTTCTAACACCTGATGCTAAATTTGCCGAATTTATATTACCACAATTCGTGAGAGGGCTTTCTTTGATGTTTTGTTTTATACCAACGAATAACATAGCTCTTGGCAATATTCCAAGGAATAAAGTAGGGAATGCAAGCGGTCTTTATAACCTCGCTCGTAACCTTGGAGGAGCGGTAGGACTGGCAGTAATTAGTACTAAACTAACTAATGATACTAAAATTTTTATGCAATATCTATCAGAAAACATTCCCTCCACTTCTATAATAGCAATGGAGCAATTAAATTCATATACCGCATTATTAAGCGGAAAGGTATTTAATCCAGAAAAAGCCTCATATTTGTTATTAGCTAATAAAATAAATACGGATGCATTTGTAATTGCAATAAATAATATATTTAATATGATAGCGTTATTATTTATACTTATAATGCTGCTAATTCCTTTGACTTCAAATATTAAGCTATCAGGAAACACCAATGCCGACACCGTCAAAGTTAAGTAAATTAGTGTCAAAAAGGGTACAGTCAAGTTAGGAGAGATGTAAAGTAAGTATTGAGCGAATGCAAGGAATGGTTTATAGAATAGTAGTAACAAATTATCCTTAAATTTTACCGCTATGCATATTACTCAATGTCCGAGGAGACATCGTTTCCCAGCAAGCATTATTAGCCATGCAGTTGGTTATATCATCGCTTTAATAATAGTTATCGAGATGTTCAAGAACAGATGGCGTATCGAGGTATTATTTTAAGCCATGAGACTATAAGATATTTAGGTAATAAATTTGCGGTTTATTTTCCAGATCTCATAAGAAAGAGAAAGCGGAGACCAACTGACAAATGGCATTTAGATGAGATGAACATTAAGATTAAAGGCGAAGTTTATATTATAGAGAGCTGTTGACTCTGAGGGGCATGAATTAGAAGTATTATTACAGAAGCGTCATAACAAGAAATCAGCTATTCGCTTTTTATCAAAATTATTGGGTAAATTATCCAGCTCCAAGAGTAATTGTTACTGATAAGCTCAGGAGTTACATTAAACCAGTTAAGCTGATGTGTACTAGGTATTGCACTCATAAAAGACTAAATAATTGTGTTGAGCACGCTCATCAACCAACTTTGACAAAAGGAAAAAATATTGATTAAATTTAAGCATCCTAATGCAGGATAATGTACATTATCCTGATGAGAAAAGTTATAAATATATTTGCCGTAAATGTTGGCAGATACACCACAACAGCACCTGAGCAAAGACTTGCATTTGTATCCGCTAAATCCATGTGGGACGAAGCTACTCAAAGACTTCTTGCTGCCTGAAATCTAAAAACATAGTACTTTTTGATAGTAATTTACTTAACTTGACAGCGCACCACAATGCCTACTATAATTTCAATTATATTATATTTTACTTGGTTATTTTGGGAGATATGCAAGTCAGCTTTCTCAGTTATTAAGATAATTTGGCAAAGCAATATACTTGTAGAACCAGTTTTTGAATGGGTTGATGCGGAAGGATTAGAAGATATCGGTGAAATAATATATGGTAACTCAATTACTTTAACTCCTGGTACAGTAACATTAGATATAAATAATAATATGTTATTAGTGCATGCACTCGATAAATCATCGATTGATGATTTGCACAATGGTAAAATGATTAAAAAAATTAAAAAAACTTTTAGGGTATGACATCAAATTTAAAATATAAGCGGGTTTTGTTGAAAGTTTCAGGTGAGGCTCTGATGGGTGATCAACAATTTGGGCATGAATATGACACAATAAAAAAGATCGCCGGAGACATTAAAGAACTTATTGATTTAGGTGTAGAAGTTGCCATCGTAGTTGGCGGTGGCAATATTTATCGCGGGATTAATGCAGCTTTAGTGGGTATGGATCGAGCATCAGCCGATTATATCGGTATGCTCGCAACAGTGATTAATGCTTTAACACTACAAAATGTTATGGAAAGCCTAAACATCTATACAAGAGTTTTATCGGCTATGCCGATGATGAGCGTATGCGAACCTTATATTCGACGCAGTGCTAAAAGACATATAGAAAAAAAACGGGTAGTAATTTTTGCTGGTGGTACTGGTAATCCATTTTGTACAACCGATAGTGCAGCAGTACTTCGTGCAATTGAGATGAATTGCGATATTTTGCTAAAAGCAACGCAGGTTGATGGTGTATATGATACTGATCCGAAAAAAAATGCGAATGCTAAAAAATATTTCACTATTAACTATAAAGATGTTATAACTAACAACCTGCAAGTAATGGACATGGCAGCTATAGCAGTTGCTAGAGAAAATAATTTACCGATAAAGGTATTTTCAATAAAAGAAAAAGGTAATATTGCCAAAGTAGTTCAAGGGCAAGGCGAATATACATTAATCGAAGGATAATGCTTATCTTTTTAGAATTAGATTTCATTTTATCGGGGCTTCGTATCCTCACTTATTAGTATAGAATGCGGGTACTCACTCCTCAAAAAATCTAATTCTTAAAATACTGCACATTATATTAATATATATGGATGAAAAATTATGGATCAAGTAACTCTTAAAAAAAATTTACAAGAAAAGATGGATAAGGCTTTAAAGGTTTTAGATCATGAGCTTAAAGGGCTGCGTACCGGCAGAGCCTCAGTTAATTTACTTGATAGCGTAACTGTGGAAGCTTATGGTGATAGAATGCCGCTTTCACAAGTTGCTTCTCTAACAACTCCAGATGCACGAACAATTAATGTACAGGTTTGGGATAAATCTATGGTATCATCAGTAGAAAAAGCAATTACAGTAGCAAATCTTGGCTTAACTCCATCATCAGATGGGCAATTAATCAGGCTTCCTATACCTGCCTTAACAGAAGAAAGACGTAAAGAACTTGCAAAACTTGCTCATAAATATGGCGAAGATACTAAAATTTCATTACGTAACATTAGAAGAGATGGAAATGAAGAGCTCAAAAAAATGGAAAAGGATAATATTATAGCAAAAGATGAACATCATAGTTTAGCAGAACAGGTACAAAAACTAACTGACGAATATAGCAACAAAGTTGATTCGTCAATAAAGCAGAAAGAGCAAGAAATAATGACTGTATAGACTCGATGAATTTCAAAATTGGCTACATCGCGTCTTATAAGATCTTCGGTACTCACGTATTTAAGTATACGCTCCGTTTCTTGACTTATAGTCTCCTTGCTCTTTTTGAAGTTAATCTTCGTCTACCTTGTATTACAAGTACTGCACAGAAATGACATATTATTCAATGGCAATTAGAGACTAAATATTAAAGAAAACAAAATAAATTATGATTACAAAAGAAGAAGTAAAAAAAATAGCAAAGCGTGCAAGGCTAAAATTTGAAGAAGACAAGGTAGAAGAATTTTCTACAAGACTTAGCTCTATAATGGATATGATCGATATTTTAAATGAAGTAGATTGTACCGATGTTAAGCCTTTAACTTCTGTTTGTGATATGCAAGGAAGAATGCGACCTGATGAAGTTACAAGCGAAGACCATTCACATGAATTATTTGATAATGTTCAAGGTGGCAGCAAGCAGCTTGCTAAAGAAGTAAAATATTTTATTACTCCAAAGGTTGTTGAATAGTATGACGGAATTAAATAAGCTCAGTATAGCAGATAGCATAAAAGGCTTAAAAAATAAGGAATTTACAAGTAAAGAATTAGTGAATGCACATATTAAGCAAATAGAAAAACATAAAAACCTAAATGCCTATGTTACTGAGACTTTTGATTTAGCTTTAGAACAAGCAGAGGCAGCTGATCAAAATTATGCCAAGAATCATCCACGGACCCTTGAGGGGATACCTTTTGCTGCTAAAGATCTTTTTTGTACAAAAGGGATTAGAACAACCGCTTGTTCTAATATGTTAAGAGATTTTTTTCCTCATTATGAATCAGGTGTTACGCAGAATATTTTTAATAAAGGTGGGGTAATGCTCGGCAAAACCAATATGGATGAGTTTGCTATGGGATCAGCAAATATTACTAGCTGTTTTGGTAATGTTATTAGTCCATGGAAAGCGAATGATGATAAAGCTGACTTAGTGCCAGGCGGCTCATCAGGCGGCTCAGCTGTGGCAGTAAGAGGCTTTATGGCTACAGCTGCTCTTGGTAGCGATACCGGTGGTTCGGTGCGTCAACCAGCAAGCTTTACCGGTTTAGTGGGGTTTAAGCCTACTTACGGACGATGCTCAAGATATGGTATGGTGTCATTTGCTAGTTCTCTTGATCAAGCAGGTATATTTACTAGAAGCGTTTTAGATAGTGCTATTATGCTTGAGGCAATGATGGGTTTTGATGAAAGAGATTCTACTTCTATTAAGATGGAAGTACCGCAGCTACAACCAGCTGTTGAAAGTGCTATAAAAAATATGAAAATAGGCGTGCCTTTAAGCCTTGGAGAAGGCGGGATTATTGAGCCTGATATTATGAAGATGTGGCACTCTACTGTAGAGCTGCTTAAAAATGCCGGTGCTGAGATAGTCGATATTTCTCTACCACATGCTAAATATGGTGTGGCTGTTTATTATATTATAGCACCCGCTGAAGCTTCTTCAAACTTAGCTAGATATGACGGCATAAGATACGGGCTTAGAGTAGAAAAAGATAATATGAGCCTAGACGAAATGTATGAAATAACGAGATCATCCGGTTTCGGTGATGAAGTAAAACGCCGTATCATGATCGGAACATATGTACTTTCTTCTAGCTTTATGGATGCTTTTTATTTAAAAGCACAAAAAGTGCGTAGGCGTGTTGCTGATGATTTCAATAATGCTTTTGCAAAAGTAGATGCTATTTTACTGCCATCTGCTCCAACAGAAGCATTTAGAATAGGTAAAAAACAAAATGATCTTATGTATTTAAATGATTTATTTACCATTCCTGCAAGTCTAGCAGGACTGCCTTGTGTTTCAGTGCCAGCAGGTTTATCAAATAGAGGTCTGCCACTTGGTATGCAAGTTATAGGTAAGCAATTAGATGAATATAATGTTTTAAGAGTAGCATCTGCTATAGAGGCAGGTGTTAAACATATTAAATTTGAGCCGGTAGGGTTTTAGTTATGGCATATATTGAAGGTAATAGCGGAAAATGGGAGTATGTCATTGGACTTGAAATTCACGCTCAAATTTCCTCAAAATCTAAACTTTTTTCAGGAAGCAGTACAACGTTTGCAGCAAGTCCAAACTCACAAGTATCCTATGTTGATGCAGCAATGCCTGGTATGCTACCAGTACTGAATGAGTATTGTGTTCATCAAGCCATTAAAACAGGGCTTGGGCTTAAGGCAAAGGTAAATAAATATTCGGTATTTGATCGTAAAAACTATTTTTATGCTGATCTGCCGCAAGGTTACCAGATTTCTCAGTTTTATTATCCGATAGTGCAGGATGGTACTATGGAGATACCCACCAGTACCGGTGAGCTGAAAACTATTCGTATTAATCGCTTGCATTTAGAGCAGGATGCTGGTAAGTCTATGCATGATCAATCACCGCATTATAGTTTTATCGATTTGAATCGTGCAGGTGTCGGGCTAATGGAAATCGTAACCGAGCCTGATATATCCTCTCCGGATGAGGCAGCAGAGTTTGTTAAGAAGCTAAGAAGCTTATTGCGTTATGTTGGTAGTTGTGATGGGGATATGGAAAAAGGTTCTATGCGTTGTGATGCTAACGTTTCAGTAAAACGCAATGGTGAGCCGCTTGGGACAAGATGCGAGATTAAGAATATTAACTCAATTCGTAATATTGTTAGAGCTATAGAGTTCGAGGCTCAAAGGCAAGTAGATTTGATTGAAAATGGTGAATCTGTAATTCAAGAAACACGCTTATTTAATGCCGATAGCGGCAAAACGAGAACTATGCGTTCCAAAGAAGAAGCTGCTGATTATAGATATTTCCCTGATCCTGATTTATTACCGGTTATTCTTTCTGATGAATTGATAAATGAATTAAAAGCAAGTTTGCCTGAGTTGCCGGATCAAAAAATAGAGAAATATATAACTAAATTCGGTTTAGGCAAATATGATGCTGAAGTAATTGTAGCTGATGAGTCGGCTGCTAAATATTTTGAAGAGGCAGCAAATAAATGCGATCCTAAAGTGCTTGCTAATTGGTTAATTAATGAATTATTCGGACAGCTTAATAAAACCTCAACTCCAATAAATGAGTGTAAAATTATGCCTAACGATTTTGCAAAATTAATCAAATTAATAAAAGATAATACCATATCCGGTAAAATTGCTAAGACTGTTTTCGAAATTATGTTTGAAACTGGTAAAACACCTGATAACGTTGTAGAAGAGCAAGGTTTGGTAACAGTTTCAGACTCTAAGGTATTAAATGCTGTAATTGATGAAGTAATAATCGAAAATCCTGATTCAGTTGAAGGATATAGGAGAGGTAAGGATAAATTGTTCGGCTTTTTCATTGGTCAAGTAATGAAAAAAACAGGTGGTAAGGCAAATCCTAGGCTTGTAAATCAGCTTTTGAAAGAGAAGCTTGGTTAGCGCGTCATTGTGAGGATATGCATAGATCGCAAGGTTTTATCTCATGGCTTGTCTCTGGGATGATATAAAATAAAAACCATTCAAATTTACAATATTACTTTTTATGAAGTTTCTTAAAGTACTTTTAATATCTTTATTATTAATTTCTTGTGAAAAAAAAGAGCAAGCAGCAACTTTAATCGTTGGAACTTCAGCAGATAACCCACCCTATGAATTTATTCAAAATGGTGAAATTGTTGGGATTGATATAGATATTATCAAGGCAATAGGCGAGCGTTTAAATAAAAAAGTTATCATAAAAAACTTTGATTTTAATGGCTTACTTGCAGCTTTAGTAAGCGAAAATATCGATGTTGCTGTTGCAGAGCTGTCTATAACACCGGAACGTGCGGAATATATTAGTTTTTCCAATAGTTATGCCACAGCAAAATTTGCGGTACTATATAGATTAGAGGAGAATGTACAAAGTATTGATGATCTGCATAATAAAATAATTGGTGTACAATTAGGTAGTATATTAGAGAAAACAGCTGAAGAACTTTCTAAAACAATGAATGTTAAAGTTCATTCCTTAGCAAATAGTTTAATGTTAGTTGAAGAATTAAAAGCTAAAGTCGTAGATGTTATTATTTCCGAAGAGTTTCAAAATAAAAAGTTACAAGAAGCAAATCCAAATTTAGCAAGTCATACATTAGAGGAATTTTCTTCAGAATTTGCTCTAGGTCTATCTAAAAATTCAGGATTAATTACAGAAATTAATGAAGCAATAGATTTATTAAAAAAAGACGGCACTATTAATAAAATTATGAAAAAATGGCTGTGACAGTAACAGAAAATCAATTTAAAAATGCTATGAGTTTTTTTCCTTCGGGCGTGACAATCATAACTACTACTTTACACAATAAGTTTTTGGGCTTTACTGCTAGTTCCTTTACTTCATTATCTTTAAAGCCGCCGTTAATATTATTTTCTCTGCGTAAAAATGCTTTATGTATAAACAATTTTAGTGAAAGTGATAAATTTGCTGTTAGCATTTTGGCAGAGAATCAAACTAATATTGCAGAACATTTTGGGCATTCACAACTCGATAAATTTGTAGGAAGTTCTTATGAACTTGGTTCTGTTACTTCTTGCCCTTTAATCAATGGAGCGGTTTGTCATATAGAATGCCTAAAATATGCCACCTATGATGGTGGTGATCATATAATTTTTGTTGGGGAAGTAATAAATACTGCTATTCAAAATGACTTAAAACCTCTCATATATCATCATAAATCTTATAAAAGATTAATATGATAAATATAGGTCTTAGCGGTGCTACTGGTAAAATGGGCAGAACCATCTTAGAAAGGATAGATAATTTTAAAAATTGTAAAATTTCAGCAAAATTTAATAGTACATATGATTTACATGAGCTAGATAATTTGTGTAAAAATTCTGACATAGTGATTGATTTTTCTACTCCTGCAATATTAGAAAAATTAGTTGATAGTGCTTTAAAATATGATACCCAATTAGTCATTGGAACTACCGGTCTTACTTCCTCACACTTTAAACTTTTAGAAAAAGCAGCAGAAACCTTACCTATTCTATATTCTGCAAACATGAGCATAGGTGCTAATTTACTTGGTTATTTAGCAAAAGAAGCAACAAAAATACTGGATAATTACGATATCGAGATTTTAGAAGCTCATCACCGTGATAAAAAAGATTCCCCTTCAGGTACTGCTATTATGCTTGCTGAAATGATTACCTCTGAAAAAGAATTAGATATAACATTTAATCGAGGTAATACAATAAGAAGAAATAATGAAATTGGTATTTCTTCGCTTCGCGGTGGTAATGTACATGGCACTCATGAAATATTTTTTCTAGGCGATGACGAAATCATTACTTTGAAGCATGAAGCTCTTAACAAAAATTCTTTTGCCAATGTGGCAATAAAAGCAGCAATATGGCTACAAGATAAACAGACTGGTTTATATTCTATGCTCGATTTTTATAACAATTTAATTAAATTGCACTTGAAAAAGCCTATTTAAAGGAATATAATAATTTTATTAAACATAATCTTAAGGTTTCTTATGATCGATTATACAAAAACTTTGACAGCTTCATCATCTAAAAACAAAACTTTTGATGAAGGTCTGAGAAAATATATGCTTAAAGTATATAATTATATGGCTTTAGCATTACTACTAACCGGCATAACCGCAGTAACAACTATATCAATTGAGCCCTTATATCAAGTCAGGAACTATGTCG
>CAZJDC010000018.1:0-10125 GCA_964544715.1 uncultured Rickettsia sp.
ATTCCAAATCTTTTGTTTAACTGTATTAGTATTTATCCCCACCATGATCAACTCCACTAATATCTCGCTATATCCATCTTCACCTAATAAACTTACGAAATCTTCTTATACTAGTTTCCGATATTGCTATATCCGTTTCTATATATTCCCATCCACAGAAATATTGTCAATACATGTTCTCTTTTAGTTCTTCCTCTGCTAATGAATCCGAAACATTATACATTGCTTGTAGCATAGTGACGCCAAACATCACTCTATAACATTTTCTATTTCTACCAAATCTATTAATAGAAACATTTTTTTATAACTACTTCTTCGAGGAGAAACCAATTTATTAATTCTCTTAATGATATAGCTTATTATTTGAGTTTCATTCTTCTTATAATTTATAACCAAAAAGTTTTCCTTGTTTTTGTGATTTGATAATATTCTCTATTGGCATATAGACTGAAATCCATATGGTTTATGACCATATCTTACCATTTTTCTTATGGATTATTGTATTCTTTGTGATATAAAAACCTATTGCCTATAAAGATCGTAGAGTTTTGGCGGACGGACTATGTAACTTATTAGCTAATGCCTGCTCCCAGCGATCACCGTTTTGCAGCAATCTTTCTTTATCGTAAATAAGAGCTGTATGGGTTAGACTTGCAAACTCAAAATTAGGACCTTCGACTATCGCATCAACAGGGCATGCTTCTTGACATAACCCACAATAAATACATTTGGTCATGTCTATATCGTAACGAGTAGTGCGTCTACTACCATCTTCTCGTTCATCCGCTTCAATGACTATTGCCTGTGCGGGACAAATAGCCTCACAAAGCTTACAAGCAATGCAACGCTCTTCACCGTTTTCATAACGACGCAAAGCATGCTCACCCTTAAATCTTGGGCTAACTGGACTTTTCTCATAAGGATAATTAATGGTGACTTTAGCCTTAAAGAAATATCTTAAAGTCAAAGCCAATCCTCTTACTATCTCATATAGAAAAAATGATTTTAAATAATTGATCATATTTTATTTTTCAAGCTTGAATCAATAGTGTTAAGTAGCTCTTTCATTACAGGAACATAAGTGCTTATCCGTCTATAAATTTCATCCTCAAGTTTTTTATTATAAGTGTGCGATGTCATGTTACGATCAGCAAGCATATAAACCCATAAATCTTCATCACTTATAATACCAGCCACAAACTCTTCTTTCATTATTGCCTTAGGATAATGAAGCATTATTCCTTTCCCTAAAAAATATTCTTTTAAAAATTTCCAGGCAAATTCAAAAGAAAATTTAAATTTTCTAATTGTTGCATCAATATAAGCTCAATCATCTGTTATCGGTTTTAAGTAAATTGTCTCAATACTCACAAAATCTTTGCAAAAATTTTCAAACTTAATGTTGATCTTTGATAGATATAATCTATACATCAAATACTTGGTAGGTTATCAGTATACATTAACACGCTTGAAACTAATACCACCCAGAATAAAGTTAATGGCAGAAATACTTTCCAGCCAAGACGCATTAACTGGTCATAACGATATCGCGGTAAGGTTGCTCTAATCCATAAAAAGCAAAATAGTAAAAATACGACTTTAAAAACAAACCAGAAGAATCCAGGAATGAAGCCAAGCCAAGATATATTAAATGGCGGCAAATATCCTCCTAAAAAGAAAGTGGTAGTCATTGCACTAACAAGTATCATCTTAGCATATTCACCTAGGAAAAATAAGGCAAACCCCATAGAAGAATATTCAACATTATAACCGGCAACTAGCTCTGATTCTGCTTCTGGTAAATCAAAAGGCAACCTGTTTGTTTCGGCAAGTACCGAAATAAAAAATACCACTCTCATCGGCATCAACATTAAATCGATCCACCAGGGGCTAGTCCTTTGTGCTTCAACCATCTGACTTAAATTAAGAGTACCGGTAGTCAACAGCACAGTAATAATAACAAGCCCCATCGATACTTCATAAGAAATCATTTGGGCAGATGACCTTATTGCACCGAGAAACGCATATTTTGAGTTACTAGACCAACCGGCAATAATAATGCCATAAACACTTAACGAGGAAATAGCAAGGATATATAAAACACCAACATTAATATCAGCAAGCACTACTCCTTTTGCAAAAGGTATAACTGCCCAGCCGATTAAGCTTAATATAAAAGTTATCATCGGTGCTAGAACGAATAATATTTTATCGGCGTTGGTTGGAATTATCGGTTCTTTAAATAGTAGCTTTACCGCATCAGCAATAGGCTGTAAAAGCCCAAACGGTCCAACGACGTTAGGACCTCGGCGAAGCTGCATAAGCCCAATCACACGACGCTCAGCATATGTTAAATATGCAACGCATAATATTAAAGGTATAGTGATCGCCAACACCTTTAAGGTGATTATAATTAACGAAAAAATATATTCGAAAAAGAGTTCTATCATTTGTTTTTATAATTCATTCTTTGAAAAGTAAGTATACGTTGTGATGCTATAGTATAAAAATATAATGACTTTTTTAGATCCCTGCACAAAACTAGCTTAACGCCACAATCTAAATAAAATTATTCCTATTTTATAATATCTTCATATAAAATCAGGCCAATTAGGATTATTAGCTTCCATTAAATCTAACTTCCATTTTCTTTGATATTCTCTTTATAAGTGTTTGTCACGATTCATCGCATGATTTACATCATTAAACTGTTTAAAATAAACTATTTTATCTAAGTTGTATTTGGTAGTAAATACTTTTATTATTTTTTGTTTGTGTTGCCAAACATGTTTTATAATATAAGAAATAACTCCAATATATAGAACACCATTAAATTTATTTGAAAGTATATAAACGTAATATTCTTTCATTTTTATTTTTTTAATTACCAGATCCCACGATCAAGTCGCAGAATGACAATACATTGTCTCTTTTACTTTTAGCCTCAACACATTTTGCCATGGTTACAGAATTTTTACTAATCACATCAGTCATGTAATAATTAATAGGTTTGGCAGTTATAGGCTCTTCTAATAGCTTATCCTTAGAGCTAAATTTAGCAAACTTACTATCTATAATTTTACCGATATTGGAAAATATAGGATATTCTTTAGCAAGCTTTGTGCGTACTTCTTGTAAATTACTTACCCCAATATCCACTTTCATATATTCAGTAAGCTCTTTAATAATTGCTATATCTTCTCTCGCTTTCCCTACAGGTGATACTGCTTTTTCAGCTATTTGCGGTCTCCCCTCTAAATTTACATAAATTCCGCTTTGCTCACTATAAGCAGCTGAGGGTAAAACAACATCAGCCTTTGTAGCACCGATATCCCCATGATGCCCTTGATACACTATAAAAGCTGATTTAAGATTATCAAAATTAACTTCATCCGCTCCAAGCAAATAAGCAAGTTCTATCTCTTCCAATTTAGTAAATTCAGTATTAAAACCAATATCAATCCCTCCAACAATCGCTGCGTGATTGTGAAGTATATTAAAACCCTTCCAATCATCACGCATAATATTATATTTATCGACCATTGTATGGATTAGCGATAATACAGCATATCCGTCATTTCGCCCATAAACACCATTACCTATTATAATCATTGGATATTTTGCTGCTTTTAGCTCTTCTGCAAATTTATGTTTACCGGAAGCTAGCTCCTCAATTATCTTAATATCGCTTCCTAAATCCTGAATTTTATAGGTTTGGTTATGCCCCTCTCCTATTCTTGCTACTTTTAATGAACCTACCCGAACTTGTCTGCCTATTCTACTATTTAAAACCGGTGCAATCTGTCTTGGATTTGCTCCTATTAACAAGCATAAATCAGCTTTTTCAAGCCCTGCAATAGTTGTATTAAATAAGTAATTTCCTCGCTCTTCAGCATCTAGTTTATAGTCAAACTGATTAACGCTATAATTATTGCACCCGAGTTTCTGCAAAAATGTTTTCAGCATAAGCATTGCTTCAACGGAAGTAAAAGCGCCAGCAAACGCAGTAATTTTTTCCGGCTTAGTAGATTTAATTTTAATAGCTATTGCTTTTAAAGCTTCACTCCAACTTGCAGGAGCTAATTTAGCATTTTTTCTAATATAAGGATGATCTAAACGCTGATATTTCAAACCATCATAGCTAAAGCGATTTTTATCTGCGAGCCATTCTTCATTAATTTCCTCATTAACTCTTGGTAATACTCGCATCACTTCATCACCCCTACTATCAATACGGATATTCGAACCTTCTGCGTCATGTATGCCAATACTAGCAGTATGTCTTAATTCCCATTTTCTAGCTTTAAAGGCATAAGGTTTTGAATTAAGAGCTCCGACAGGGCAAATATCTATCATATTGCCGGAAATTTCAGAATCCAAAGTTTGTTCTAAATAAGAGGTAACTTCCATATGCTCACCACGATGGATAGCCCCCATTTCTTCTATTCCGGCTATATCATTGGCAAATCTAATACATCTAGTGCATTGAATGCATCTAGTCATCGCTGTTTTAATCAGCGGTCCCATGTACTTATCTTTAATAGACCTTTTATTTTCATGAAATCTATTGGTGCCTTTGCCATATCTAAAAGCCTGATCCTGCAAATCACATTCACCGCCCTGATCACAAATAGGACAATCCAGAGGGTGGTTAACAAGCAAAAACTCCATCACCCCTTCACGGGCTTTTTTCACCATTGGCGTATTAGTATGAATAACCATACCGTTACCTACAGGCATCGCACAAGAAGCGATAGGCTTTGGTGATTTTTCCATCTCAACCAAACACATACGGCAATTACCAGCGATTTTTAACCGCTCATGATAACAAAAATGTGGAATTTCTTTACCGGCTTTTGTGCAGGCTTGATAAACTGTAGTACCATCCGGCACTTCTATTTCTGATCCGTCTATAGTAATTTTTATCATCTTTATTTAATCCAATAAGTCATAGGATTCGGATATGCCTGACCTTCTATCATATATTTAAAGCCGATAGCAACACGCAATATATACCAAACAGCTAAAATAAAATTTAACACTATACCAATAATAAACGTAAATATAAAACATATACTCCATGCAAGAACGCTCAGACAAAAAGTACGAAATAAAAATACATAATGGCTAACGGCAAAATTATCGCCCTTATCTTTGTTGATATATGCAAACAATACTCCTATTAAAGGCAATATTGGTGCTACTATTCCGCATAGATATAATATATATACTACTATTAAATTTTTCTTACCACTTTTGGTATATTCCTTAAGTTGTTTATCCATATTTTACCTTTTATTTTTCTATTTCTATTTTTAACTTCTCTATTTCTTTTATAGGGAATTCAATAATCTCTTGTATTTCTTCTATAAGTCTTTTTTTAATTAACATTTTAGTTGCTATTGCTATGTTTCTTTCTTCCTTTTGTGATGTAATTCTTCCATTTGAGCAGCAAGCATAGCTTTAATATAATTATTATATTCTTCCTCACTCCAATTAAATTGCTCAATAGTCTTATAGACTGACAATACTATCTCTCATCTTTAGTATGTTGCGGAGGGCTCTTTAGCTTTATCAAATTTAGCCATCATATATAACCAATCATCTTCTATCGTCTCAAGCTCATGTGCTTCTTTTGTAAACTTATCAAGTTCCACAAATACATAAGAAAAGCATTTAAGTTGATTCTTACAATTGCCGACATTAATAGTTTGATGATAACTAATATATTTTTCCTCAAGCGGCCATGCCTCTAAGATCTGGAAGTAATTACTACCATAACTACAGGAGTAAGATCAGCATAGTCTTTTCCACTTTTTAATTATGAAGAAAAAGCTATGCAACCATAAAATGGTACCCTTGCTAAAAAAGGCATCAGAATAGCCATTCTGCATTTCAACAATACAAATATTGCCAGAATTATCTCTTACTGTTACGTCTACTATAATTCTTTTATTTTGCCCTAAATCCGGTACTTGTTCATTTGAGATATATTCAAGATCAATAATTCTTACCTCTCTTCCGGTAACCTTATAATATTGTTAAGGAAACTCATTAATCGCACTTTGTTCGTAAAAAACTTTTTAAATATTACATCATTTGTCGGATCTAAATATCTCTGCATATTAATTGTTTATATTTTTCAAATTCTCTACCAAAACATGCATAATACTACCATGCTTTATATAAAAAAGCTCATTATCCGTAAATATTTGCAATATTAAATCGATAGTTTGCATCTCACCATTTTGTTTTTTTATAACACATTTAACCGGATTAAAAGGTTTTATATGTTCATTTAAACCTAAAATATCAATAAACTCTGATCCGTCTAATTTTAAATCAAAGCGAGTCATATTATTTGTAAAAATTAGCGGTAATACTCCCATACCAACTAAATTTGAGCGATGTATTCTCTCAAAACTCTCAGCAATAACAGCTTTAACACCAAGCAATTTCGGACCTTTTGCTGCCCAATCTCTTGATGAACCACTACCATATTCTTTACCGGCAAAAATTACCACAAATATACCATTTGCTTTATAATCCATTGCTGCATCATAAATAGCTTGTTGCACGTTTTTTAGTTGATTTACAGTAAAGCCGCCCTCTACTCCACTACACATTTCATTCTTTATGCGAATATTAGCAAAAGTGCCACGCATCATCACTTCATGATTTCCTCTACGAGATCCGTAAGAATTAAAATCGACAGGTGATATTTGGTGATCCGTTAAATATTTAGCAGCAGGACTAGTTTTACTTATACTTCCTGCAGGTGAAATATGATCAGTAGTAATAGAATCACCAAAAATCGCTAAAATTCGTGCAGATTTAATATCTTTAATATTATTCTTACTACCTATATTTTCAAAATAAGGCGGATTGTTAATATAAGTACTGCTTTTATCCCAAGCGTAAGTAGAGCTGCTAGTTACTTCTAGACTCTGCCATTCTTTCGTTCCACTAAATATATCGGAATATTTTTCTACAAACATAGATGAATTAATAGAATTTGCAATGACCTTATCTATCTCTTCTTTACTTGGCCAAATATCTTTTAAATAAATATCTTTGCCTTTGTCATTTTTCCTTAACGGTTGATTTGTCAAATCAGTATTAAGGCTACCGCTAAGAGCATATGCTACAACTAAAATAGGCGAAGCAAGATAGCTAGCTTTAGTAAGCGGGTTAATTCGGCCTTCAAAATTTCTATTACCTGATAAAACAGAGGCAACGACTAAGCCGTTTTTGTTAATAGCATCTTCTATCTCAGCATTTAAAGGTCCTGAATTACCTATGCAAGTAGTGCAGCCATAACCGACTAAATTAAATCCTAATTTATCTAAATATTGATCAAGTCCGCTACTCTTTAAATATTCTGTTACGACTTTTGAACCTGGAGCAAGTGAAGTTTTAACCCAAGGCTTAACTCTAAGCCCTTGCTCTATCGCTTTTTTAGCAAGCAAAGCTGCTCCAATCATTACGGAAGGATTAGAAGTATTAGTACAGCTAGTAATCGCTGCAATCACCACGTCACCATTACCAATTTCGTAATTCTGATTTGCTATTTTGTATTTCTTTTCGATATCTTTATTTTCTGAAGAAAAAGTCGGCAACTCTTTTTTAAAACCACTTGCTACATCACTTAAATTTACTCGATCTTGCGGACGCCTTGGACCTGAAAGTGAGCTTGCTACTTCAGATAAATCCAGCTCTACAATATCGGTATATTCTGCTGCATGGTCACAACTACACCATAAACCTTGAGCTTTGGCATATTCTTCGACTAATTTGATTTGCTCTTTATCCCTACCTGTCAGCTCTAAATATTTAATAGTTTCCTGATCAATCGGGAAAAAGCCGCAAGTGGCACCATATTCAGGTGCCATATTAGAAATAGTGGCACGATCGGCGATTGTCATGGCCTTAAGTCCATCACCATAAAACTCGACAAACTTACCTACTACTTTCTTCTTTCGTAGCATTTCGGTAATTTTTAAAACTAAATCTGTTGCAGTAGCCGTACCCATTAGTTTACCAGTGAGCTTTACGCCGATTACTTCCGGCAAAATCATAGTAAGCGGTTGCCCTAGCATTGCAGCCTCTGCTTCAATCCCGCCAACTCCCCAACCAAGTACTGACAACCCATTTATCATAGTTGTGTGGCTATCTGTACCAACTACACTATCAGGATAAGCTACACCATCGCTATGCCACACGACTTTTGCTAAATACTCTAGATTTATCTGATGGCAAATACCTGTACCTGGTGGCACTACCTTAAAATTATTAAATGCCTGCTGTCCCCATTTAAGAAATTGATAACGCTCTATATTACGCTTCATTTCCATATTTACGTTTTGATCAAATGAGCTACCTGATGCATAAGAATCAACACTCACTGAATGATCTATAACTAAATCAACAGGGATAAGCGGGTTGATTTTTAGCGGTTCACCGCCTATCTTCTTCATCGCATCGCGCATAGCAGCAAGATCAACTATAGCCGGCACACCTGTAAAATCTTGCATTAATACCTTTGACGGCATGAAATTTATTTCTGCATCAGATTTTTTACTTTTTAGCCACTCTTTAAATGCCAATAAGTTTTGTTTTGCACCGGTACGAAGCACATTCTCAAATAATACTCTTAAACTAAATGGCATTTTATCTAAAGGCAGATCAATATCTTTTGCAGCTTTATTTATGTCATAAATTTCATATGAGATATTATTAACTGATAATTCCTTAAGATATTTTGAATTATGCATCTTTTGCATATTTTCCTCGCTTGATATTCGTTGTATGGTAGTGGATTCTCGCATAGACGAGAATCTAGAGATAGAATATGGTAAATTTCTAACACTACAAGTGTAAGTGATCTTGCTTTATGCCAGATTCCCGCTTTTAGCTAGGAATGACATAAGAGTAATTACTAATTAACCTTACCCCAAAACGTAGATTTTTAAAACAAATTAATGCCAATGTGCAGATATTTATATAGATTTTTGAAGAGTAGTGAGTTTGCTTGCTATTTCCGTTTCACTTAAACCGGTAACGTTAATAGCTGTTTCTGTAGAAATATTAATATAGCTTCCTGTGACTTCGGTTACGCCATTGGAAATAAGGTAAGTAATTTTCGGCTTGTGCATATCCTCTATGTAAGCCTGTACTAACCCGATTTTTAGGCTAACAATCATTAGAGCATGACCGTGCAATACGCCGAATTCACCCTCTTCACCTGGAAGCGTGACCATTGTAGCCTGCTCTTCAAAAACGATATTTAAAGGGGTAATAATTTTAACGTTAATTATTTCGTTCATCTGATAATATAATTTTTTGTCATTGTGACTGAACTTTATCGCATAAAGCACACTTTCATCTCTCAGATGAAAGTGTGCTTTATGCGACTAGAAGTCGCATATCAAGCTAAAACTTATTCGAGTCTTATGTTAGAAATCATGTCTGATTCATGTGCATGTAGCACTAAAGTAACCCCATGCCACCAAATGTCTACCCCAGTACTTTTGTGTGAATATTGGCAATTCCTCTTGCATCTTCTTTGAAGATCTGCCTTTCGCTTTTTGTACAAATTCACAGATTCTTATATGAGGTGGCATATTAGCAAAAATGTGTATATGATCGCTTGATACTACTCCATTTTCTATTTTAATACCTAATTCTGTTGCTACCTGTGCAATAATTTCTTGAACCCTCTTTTTTATATCGTAAGTTAATCCCCTTGATATCGATACTTTGTAATCCACACTATGTGATAGCAATGATAGTAAAATGTATGGGATTTCCTGCTGTAATGTTTATAGTTTTTATGATGCTAACACATCATGACACACATGGCAAGCTAAAGCTTCTATATCTGGAAGATGGAGGTTTGTACCTCCAAAAAGACTATCAATAATCTTATATCTAGAGGGTTTATTTTTTTAACATTTTTTTTGCTATTGTCATTAACTTTATTTCACCAATTTGAATACCTTGTTGAATAGCATTTTCAATGCCTTGTTTTTCCCAATAATGTGCAATGCTTTGTTAGGTAGAAACCATACCATTTACTCCATATTTAAATTGAAATTAGTTTCAATGCTATGGTACCCCCACAGA
>CAZJDC010000019.1:0-10109 GCA_964544715.1 uncultured Rickettsia sp.
GATTACAAAGTATCGATATAAGGTATTAACTTACGATATAAAAAAAGATGGTTCGAGAAATGATTGCACAGGTAGCAACAGAATTAGGTATTAAAATAGAAAATGGAGTAATATCAAGCGATCACATACACATTGTTGCTATATTCCACCTCATATAAGAATCTGTGAATTTGTATAAAAAGCGAAAGGCATATCTTCAAAGAAGATGCAAGAGGAATTTCCAATATTCACACAAAAGTACTGGGGTAGACATTTGTGGGCACGGGGTTACTTTAGTGCTACTAGTGGTAATGTGATTGATGATATAATTAATGAATATATTAATAAGCATACTGATACACATGAATCAGACATGATTTCTAACATAAGACTCGAATAAGCTTTAGCTTGTGATATGCGAACTTCTAGTAGCTAGAATCAAACTTTCATCTCTCAGATGAAAGTGGTTGATTAAATTTAAGCATCCTAATGCAGTACAATATACATTATCACTGATGGGAAAAGTCAGAAATATATTTGCCGTAAATGTTGGCAGATATACCAAAACAGCACCTGAGGCAAAGAATTGCATTTACATCCGATAAATCCATGTGGGACAAAGTACTCAAAGAGTTCTTGCTGTCTGAAATCTAAAAACATAGTACTTTTTTGACACCCATTGACTTAACTTGACGGCACCACACCCATGAAGGTCATTGGTTGCTGCTTCTAATTGGGAAATATCATCTAAAGTAATATAGATTTAAAAATTTCTTCATTATATAATTGCTTTACTACTGTAGACTTACCAACTTTGCCCCTAGCCCCAATAATAAGAACTACAGAAAAGTATTTTAAAGATTTTTTTACAAATGATGTGATATGTCTATTGACCATGTTGTAAATTACAACATACTAATGTTACAATTTATAACAATTATTTTAGTTATACCCCTTAGCCTTATTGAGCATACACGCTATATTAGCGTTTCGTCGTGCTAACGCAATATCTAGAGGATATTGACATTCAGAGTTTAAAGTAGCAAGTTTGATACCGCGTATTACTAAAAATTTTGCTAAATAGTAGTTATCCTTATAGACAGCAGCAGTAAGTAATGTATCACCTCTATTATTTTTTTCTTGTATAATAGGGTATATATCAAGTAAAACACGTAATTTGGAAAGGTTATTTCTGTCTATTGATCTAAAAGCACTATCTATTGCACTACAATAAGATAAAGTGGCAGTAATATCTTTCTTCTTATTTAGATCGTTGTCATATTTAACCAAACTTTCTACAGCCTTTCTTCTATCGGCATTTGCTACCCATTCTTCTTTTTTCTGGAATAGCTTAATATATGAATATATATTCATCTGATCTAAAGTAGCCTGCTCGGTTAACTTACCAAGCACAATGTCATCATTAGGTAATAATAGCATTTGGCTTTCATCTTTAGCAAATTTCGTCGCTGATTCCATTAATTCTGTATTTACGATATTACCTTGCTTCTTAACCACTACATTTGTAAAACTTACGAGAGTACTTGTATTTTGTGGTTGATTGGCTGGAGCTGTATTATTAGCAGTACCATTAGAACCTTGATGCTGATTTGCAGATAACACTGCAACAGGTTTTAATGGAGTATTCCAATCTTGCTGTTTCGGCGAGTTTACATCGGCGGTGAATGTTTTTTTTGAATTGTCGGTTTTAGTTGAATAATCAGTTGTAGTTGGCATTGTTGCAGGCGGAACTACAGGCTGTACCTCCAGTATATGCGTATTACTAGGTGCAGTTGGTACTGTTGGCTGATTAACTGCAGGTACAGCAGGTGTATTAGGCATGGGTGGCACCACCGGTACAGGTGCAGAAGGAGCTGATGTAGGTTGATATACTTGTGTACGTGGTGCAGGCGTTACTACATAACTACCGGGACGAAGAGGCGGATTAGATATAAGAGATCTGGCTACTTTAAGTTCCAATTGTGTGTCTTCATTATGTGCAGTATTAGACAAAGGTGTACTATTGGCATCTTTTTCACTAGAAAATGCCGCATCTTTCGTATCACTTGAAGCTAAATTTGTATTAGCTTGATGAGTCTCATTACTTGCACTAGGCAGGGTTGCACTACCTATATCTATAAAAGACTCAGAGGATTCTTTCTCATTAGAAGATGCCGCATCTTTCGTATCACTTGAAGCTAAATTTGTATTAGCTTGATGAGTCTCATTACTTGCACTAGGCAGGGTTGCACTACCTATATCTATAAAAGACTCAGAGGATTCTTTCTCATTAGAAGATGCCGCATCTTTCGTATCACTTGAAGCTAAATTTGTATTAGCTTGATGAGTCTCATTACTTGCACTAGGCAATGACACTTCATTTTTATTAGCTTCTTGTGCAGCTAATTTAGCATCTGGCTTATCTTGTGGTGTTTGTGATTGAGATAATGGAGTTTTTTTTGGTGATCTATGGAAAAACTGTTTAATCTTATCGAAAATAGATAAGCTAGAATCAGGCACAGCTTCTGTAGTTTCGATTGATGGCTTAGAATCTGGTAAAAAAGATGGCGGCAAAGCGGGCGGAGCAGCATAGCTTTGCAGCGTAACTAGGATTAGATTTATAAATAATAATTTATTTAACATATGTTTCCCTATTAAACAATTATTTGAGTATGTTGTGTGTAGCCACTTTTTCGTCATTGCTAGGAAATTATGCAATAATTATACGTACGCGATCTCAAGGATCGATGATAAGATTACCACGTCGCAAGTATATTTCTCCTCACAATGACGTTGACTAAAAACCCTTACTTCCTACTATTCTGTATTAATTTTTTTATTTCACTCTCTACTAGTTCTTTTACAAGCAAAGGTAGATTTTTATCAAGCCATATTTTTAGTTCTGGCTTTAACATTTCGATTACTAATTCTTCAAGAGCACCTTTAGATGAAACATTATTATCTAAATTTTTATCTTTAATAGCTGAGGTAAAATTTTTTAAAATATCATTTACTTTTTCAGCAGATTTAGTCGATATTAGCTCTTCTTCATCTTGGTCTATAATTTCTGTTAACTCAAGTATATCTTCGTCATCATTGCTTAAATTTTTACGTTCGTTAATCACTCCTTTAACAGATTTTAGAATGTCTTCTATCGACATATCTTGGCTTTTCTTGCTTTCCTTACTCACTTATAAACCTATAAACATTTTCTTTTTAAGAGTCTGAAATTCCTCTTCAGGACTGAAATATTTTACCTTAAGTTTTAAACTTCGAGCAGTTAACTCTCCTGTTAATGATTTCATCTGATATGCAGTAAGTATAGAAGCTTTATAAGCATCAACACATGTTATTTTTGCATCATAGAGCTTTTCTTCAGCACTTAAAACATCTAACATTGTTTTAGAACCTACTATTTCCTCTTGTACTGTACCATCATAAGATATCTGAGCTGCCGATAGTCCTTGATCTGCTGCAATAATACGAGATTTTGCTGCTTCAAAAGCCTCCCATATACTTATAACATAAGCCTGTACTTGTCTTATTGCACCATCTAGCTGTATTGCACTACTTCTTGTTTGATTTTTAGCCAATCTAATTTTTGAATATTGTGCTCCTCCATTCGGATAAATAGGCACATTAACAGATAATGTAGTAGTAACATTTCTGGTATTTATCTGCTGAGTTTCTAGATTTTGTGGATTATAGTTAGTTCTACCGGAGTTTAACTGCACACTTACTTGCGGCAATAATCTTCCCTTTTCTACTAACTCTTGTGCTTTTGCCGAAGTTACACTATGTCTTGCCGAATCAATATCAAAATTCAAATTAATAGCTTTTTTTGTGAATTCATCTAATGAATTTGGTAGCTCTTGAGGTAGAACAGGCATAGCTATATCAGTAGGCTCTATACCAAATACTCTAATAAAATTTGCTTTTTTTGCTTGAAAATCAGCATAAGAAGTTAGCTTGTTCGTCTCTGCTGCTGCAAGCCCTGCTCTTGCAGTTGCTATATCTATTTCTGTTGCCTCACCAAGGCTTAGCTTTTCTTCTACAGCATTTACTTGTTGAATATTAGTACGCACTCTACTGTCTGAAATATCATATTTCTCTTTGCTTTCAAAATAATCAAGATAAGCACTTATTAAGTCTAATAATACTTTTTGCTCACTAGAATAATATCGACCACGTGACGCTCTAAAAGCTGCTTGTGCAGATTTAAGAGCAGCAACATCTGAACCACCATTAAATAACGATTGTTGAATTATTAATGTTCCTTGATTATTGTCTACGTCAGTTGTATTACCAGCTAATTGAGCAAATCTTTTATTAGAATATTTGGTTTTACTATTATTTCTGTAAATCGTCAACGCTGCATTAGGCATAAATCCTGAAAAGGCTTGCGGAAATTGCTCAATAGAATTTAAAAATTTAACTCTTGCAGTTTTTAGATCGTTATTATTTTTATATCCTTCTGTTAAAGCTTCTTGTAAATCTATTGCAATAGCAGAAGAAGTTAGTAATAATGAGAAAATAAATATAGTTAACTTACGCATAAATTTTTTAAATGAATTGATAATATGGTAGTAAAATTAGTTTAATCTTTCAAGATTATAGCTATTTTTAAGTTAAATAATATAATAACTATGTAACAATGTTAGCACGTAATATAACAAAAATTAATTCTAAGGGCAATAATAACTATTTTATATTTCATTTGTCTACACAAAGCATTACAATTAATTAACAATTGATAATAAATAATATATATGCCTAACACTCTCATCAATTTTTTCCACTTTGTTGGTTTAAGCAAAGAACAGGAATCAGAATTACTAAACCTCTTAAAAAGACTAAATGATTTTTCTGATTCTTTAAAAATTAATTTAAAAGATTTAGAAGCCGATATTTTTAGTATTTTCAACAGCTCTTTAAAAGAATTAGCACAAACTGAAAATTTAGATTTAGAGAAGATAGAAGAAATTTTTAACAAAAAAGTAAAAACATCTCTTAGAGAATTATCAAAAGCTTTTGATAAAGCTAATCAAGACCAATTAAAGACAAAAGATATATTTTTATTTGACGTAATGATCATAGAAAAATGCTTGAGTGTTTTAAAGCAGATTCTAAAATTTCAAAAAGAATTTAGATGAAGTTTATCCGGGTGCTTCTAAGAAAATGAGCACATCGTGAGAAAATATATTAGTTGCTGTAATTGCAACTCAACTACCTATTATTTCAACATTTTTAAAAGCAAGCGGTATACTTAAAAAAGTTAATAACCTTATTGATCACAAAAAACTATTGCCAAAAATAACTAAATGGCATAACGATATAAAAAATATGAGGCAAGAAATAAAGGATAATAAAAACCTTAGGGATGTTTATAAAAAAGCTGCACAAGACACAAATCCTAATAATCAATCTTCGTTAGATTACGTGATAGAAGCTAACACAAGCTATACCACACACTACTCAAGAAGTATGAAGATAAAAAATATCAAAAATAAAAAACGATATTGAAAAAGCACTGCCTGAAGAGATCAAAACTGACAAACTAAATTCTATCAAAAATACTATTAATGATAGATTAAATAGCACAAAAACAGAATTACTAAAAGTAGCAAACCCTGAAACTCCTTTTTTCGCTGATAAAAAATCACTTCTTTGTTTAAAGCAGCAGAAACAGCTACCAAAATTGCAAGTGATGTAAAAAATAGCAGGAGTAATACCAGGTGGATAAAAATTAGAAAGCATTATAAGCATGATAATAAAAACTAACCTAGTACCTAAACCGATTTTAACAATAGCCAAGCTAGCTCCTGAGGTAGAAAATTTAGTTAAAGTAGGTAAGGCAATAGTTACATTGCGTTCCAAATTACAAAAATTAAATCAAACACAAGGTAGGTCGAAAAGTGCTTAATACTCATATTTTAATTGCTATAGGATGTTTAGTAGTATTAGTACTATACTTAGTATATAAAACAGCAGCACATAAAAAAAATATTACGACTGCTGGAGAAAATAATTCTGAGGAAACTTTTGCTCTTAATAGTAAAAATCAGGATAATAAAAAACTCACCTTACAAGAACGAATAGAATTATCTTGGAAATTTCTTTATGAGATTACAAAAACTGTTCTCAATCAATTTACTAAAGATGATATAACTTTAGTAAATAAATGTGGTCGTGTTTTACTTGAAAACGGAGCACGCTATGAACATATAGTTGATCTGGCGATTCCTCGTGCCAAATCCCATACTCAATCTGTAGAACAAGAGAAAACTAAAGACAAAAAAACTTTAGGAGTGTAATTTTTCTACCTTGAAAAAAGCAGATACTCGATATATAAACTACCTCTCAAAACAAGAGCTTCCGAAGAGATCTAGTCGTTCTACTCTTCATTTATTAGCGATATAAAATCCTTGTAAAGATTTTTTTTAAAGATATTATTAGAAAGTTATAGTTAAAAATAACTGCAATTAATGAGCAAATTAAAACAAGGAACATTTATCACTCTTGAAGGAGGGGAAGGAATTGGCAAATCTACTCAATGTCAAATGTTATACGAATATCTAAAATCTCAAAATATTCCCGTAATTTTAACCCATGAAGTTGGCGGCACTAGCGTAGCAGAAAAGATGCGTGAGATTCTAGTGCATACCGATTTGCTACCGATGTCTGAATTACTGCAAGCTATGGCAGCACGTTATGATCATATGGTAAAAAAAATTTTACCAGCTTTGCAGGCAGGTAATATAGTAATATGCGACCGATTTATTGACTCCACAGCCTGCTACCAAGGATTAGAGTTAGAAAACGGTATAGAACTAGTGTATAATCTGCACAAAGATTTAATGCCTACTCTTATGCCGGACATTACTTTTTTTATTGATGTAGAATCTTCTATTGCAATTAAGCGGGTAAATTCACGAAATATAAGTAATAAATTTGACGTAAGAGGGTTAGATTTTTACGATAAAATTTATGACTGCTTTAAGGAATTGAGTAAAAAATTTCCTGAAAGGATAATAACAATCAAGGCTTCTGATCTTGATCCCAAACAAGTACATGAGTTAATAAAAAAACACTTAAATTTAATATGAATAATACCTACTATATTACCACCCCCATATATTATGTTAATGATGTCCCACATATCGGACATGCTTATACCAGCGTTGCAAGTGACGTGATCGCCCGCTTTATGCGTCTTAGCGGTCATGAAGTTATGTTTTTAACAGGCACTGATGAACATGGGCAGAAAGTAGAAAAAGCAGCTATGAATAAAAATATCGATCCGCAAAAATTTACTGATCAGACATCTGAAAGTTTCCGTCATCTTATGACTGCTATGCATATTGCAAATGATGATTTTATCAGAACAACGGAAGCACGACATAAAGAAGCAGTAGCTATATTTTGGCAAAAATTACTAGATAATGACTCTATTTATGAGGGTTTTTATGAAGGATGGTATGCTGTTCGCGACGAAGCTTTTTATGATGAATCCGAGCTAACACAAGATAAATTAGCACCAACCGGTGCACCTGTAGAATGGGTTAAAGAGCCTAGCTATTTCTTTAATCTTTCAAAATGGCAAAATAAATTACTTGAGTTTTATAAAGCAAACCCTGATTTTATAAGACCTATATCAAGACGTAACGAAGTAATTAGTTTTGTTCAGTCAGGTCTAAAAGATTTGTCAGTGTCACGCACCACCTTTAACTGGGGTATAAAAGTCCCGAACGATGACAAACACGTGATTTATGTTTGGCTTGATGCACTTGCTAATTATATCTCAGCCCTTGGCTACCCTGATCCAAATAGTAATTTTGGCAAGTTTTGGCCCGCAAATTTACAGGTGGTCGGTAAAGATATTCTACGTTTCCATGCGGTTTATTGGCCTGCTTTCCTAATGGCTGCTGAAATTCCGCTACCTAAGACGATTATGGCACATGGTTGGTGGACTAATGAAGGGCAAAAAATTTCTAAATCTCTTGGAAATACCATTGATCCTATTAAGCTGATAGAAGAATTTGGCATTGATCAAGTTAGATATTTTTTAATGCGTGAGGTAACATTTGGATCAGATGGTAATTTTTCTCGTAGCAATTTCATTAACCGTATTAATAGCGAATTATCCAATAAAATTGGTAATTTACTACAACGTACTACTTCTTTTATTTATAAAAGTAATGATGGAAAAGTGCCGGCAATCACGCAAGACGCAATCAATAAATTATATGAATTACCGCTTTTAAAAACAGCAATTAACTCTGCTAAACAGAATATTTTGCTAATGGACAAAACCGAAATTAACAAGATTCTTGATAAGATTATTAATTTAGCCGAAGAAGCAAATATTTATATTGATAGCGAAGCTCCTTGGAACTTAAAAAAAACTGATCCTGAAAAAATGCTAGAGGTATTATATGCTCTGCTAGAAACATTGCGTTATATTGCCATAATGCTTCAGCCTTTTGTACCAAGCTCCGCCAGTAAAATGCTTAATCAACTAGGGATCAACACAGAAGAGCGTTTATTTAAGCATTTATCACGCGAGTTTGCCTTAAAGCCAGATGCTGCTATTCTAGAGCCTGTTATAGTATTTCTGAGAGTAGAATAATATTCTATGTCATTCCTATGAAAATGCATATGATAAAACTTAAGGCTTGATGTCATCCCGTGGCTTGTCCAGCGTTGTTGCATGGATCTATTGTTTTTGGTGTCACCACCCCGTGATTTATTCACGGGGTCCAGTTAAAAATATCAATCAAATTGATATTTTTAGTTATTTTTCTGGATCTAGTTAGTAAGAGCTACGGGATGACACAAGGGGAAAGCTGGTCTATACAATAATACCTACACAAGATATACCCTGCACTTATTAAAAATATAATATGCTCATAGATTCACATTGCCATCTTAATTTACTTAATAACTTGTCATCCCGCGAACTCGTAGCGGGATCTAATCACAATAATACTGAGTTGTTTTTAGATTTCATAATCAAACAAGCTATAGAAAATAATGTGCAATACATGCAAACTATCTGCACTAAATTTGATGACTTACCGATGATTTTAGCAATAGCTGAAAAGTATGAAAATGTTTTTGCATCTGTCGGTGTACATCCGTGCGAGGTGAATCAAAAACGTCATTGTGCAGCACTGCAAGTGCTGTGGCAATCTCAGGAAATTTTAGCAAAATTGTCAAATAAGGAATTAACCTTTCCAAACTCAGACACTGAGGCAATGATTACTCTTGCCTCTCACCCTAAAATCATCGGAATCGGTGAAACTGGGCTTGATTATTATCATCAGCCATTTGATAAAAAACTGCAAAAAGATTCTTTATTACATCATATACAAGCCGTGGCAACAACAAAGTTACCTCTTATTGTTCACACAAGAGAAGCAGACAATGACACCATAGATATTTTAACCTCGGAAATGCGTAATAATAAATTTCCTGGCTTAATACATTGCTTTACTGCTTCAAAAAAACTAGCGCAACAAATGTTAGATATCGGTTTTTATATTTCAATTTCAGGTATTATAACTTTTAAAAATGCAACAGATTTACAGGAAATAGTCAAATATGTTCCACTTGACAGGTTATTGATTGAAACCGATGCACCTTATCTATCCCCTACCCCTATGCGTGGCAAACAAAACGAACCGGCTTTTGTTAGATACGTTGCCGAAAAAGTTGCTGAACTTAAAAATATTACTTCAAAAGAAGTAGCAAATATTACTACTAATAACTTCAAAACATTATTTTCTAAATTTAAGGAATATGTAAACATTAGTCTATAAAATAACTGTGATTAGTAATTTAAAATTGAAATTTTCAAAATAAAGTGTAAAATTAATATACGCGAGTTTCGTATTAACTGAGCATAGAGTTAGCCTATCAAGAGAGATTTGATAGAAGGTTTATTGTCAGATATGTGATAATTTATCAGAGCAGCCAGCATATGAACAAAGTCATTTGTAACTGATCTATGTCTTGCATGCTCAAACTTACCCAATAGTTTAATTTTGGCAAACACATATTCTATCGTAAGCGTTCTGGTAAAGGCGGTTTATAAAAGCACAAGGGTTGTAGTATTATTCTATAGTATT
>CAZJDC010000020.1:0-10015 GCA_964544715.1 uncultured Rickettsia sp.
ACGTCAAGGGTTTGAAGTATTATTTCCATAATATAGCTTAAGTTTTGCTTATGTTATCAATTTTGCGTAAGGTGAGTATTTAATTCAGTTACTCTAAATCTATAAACATCTAAAAAGAAATGGTAGCGAGGGAGGGATTTGAACCCCCGACACACGGATTATGATTCCGTCGCTCTAACCAACTGAGCTACCCCGCCAAGGATGTGTTTTTATTATGGACTTTGCTGTAAATACAACAATTTTATTGTTCTTCAATTAGTCTTAATTGCGTCGATCAGAACGCGTATTCAATATGCTCTAGTGAGCTTATACATAGATTATTGCATGGCGAAAGTGCCCTACGGAACATTTCCGCGTAAGTGTGTTATCGCGTGGATCATTTTTTGCTTTGTCATTTTTAGCACACTTGTAAAGGGATACAGTAAAAATACTACTAATATTAGTACTTTTTATTGTTTTTTAGATATTGTTCCCACAAGATACGGCATGCTGAAACCAGCAAGAGTGCTTTTTTATCTATGCAACCAAAGCTTTCCTGCAAAAGGCGGGCATCAAGTCAGCTATACTATCACTTCGTGGCTTGTATTTACGGGGTTATTATAAACTGTACCATAAGATAACGCAATTACAAGTTAGCTATTATGACAAAATACTGGATTCTTACTTCCATGGGAAAAAATGATCCCGGAGTCGTGCAGCAACACCAACAATCCTGCGGGGTAATAGCAATGCGATGAAAAAATAAAACAATAAATTAACGTTTAGAGAATTGTGTTTTCTTACGTGCTTTATGTTGTCCGTATTTCTTACGCTCTACTATTCTAGAATCACGTGTTAAGAAGCCACCTTTACGCAAAACAGCATGGAAATCTGGAGATGACTGTGCTAGTGCTTTAGATATACCATGTAAAATAGCACCCTTTTGCCCTGAAATACCACCACCTCTAACTGTACAAACTATATCATACTGATTAGTAGTATTCGTTAAAGTAAATGGTTGTAATATAGTATTAACTTGCGTTTCAGAAGCAAAATATTGCTCTTGATTTTTTTTGTTAATAACTACTTGTCCTTTTCCTGGTTTAAGCCAAACTCGTGCTATAGCGTTTTTTCTTTTACCAGTAGCATAAAATCTACCTGTGTTATCCATGTTCTCTTTAGGAGTTTTGATTGTTTGCTTGTCAGCAATTAAAGTTTCCTTATTTAGCGACTTTTCTACTTTGTCTGTTTTAATCTTTAACGTTGTCATAGTTGATTACTTCTTATTTTTGGGATTTTGGCTTGCAAAATTGTAAACTACAGGCTGTTGCCCTGTATGAGGATGTTCACTATTTGCATAAACGTAGAGATTACTCATTTGCTTAGCACCTAACGCATTCCTTGTAATCATTCTTTTAACTGCCATCTTAATGACTCGCTCAGGATGTTTACCACTTAGGATTTTACCTGCAGTAGTATCCTTAATACCACCTGGAAATCCAGTATGCCTATAATACATCTTCCCATCTTTAGGATTTGCTTTTTTACCGGTTAATGTTACATGCTTTGCATTAATTATGATTATATTATCACCACAATCCATATGAGGAGTAAAACTAGGTTTATGTTTACCACGAAGCATATTAGCAACTCTACTTGCTAGTCTCCCAAGTACTACACTTTTTGCGTCTATAACCAACCATTTTCTTTCAATTTCCGATGGTTTTGCAGAATAAGTTTTCACAACAATATCTTTTTAATTAAAATTTTTGACATAAAGATCTAAAGGCATATTTAATAGCATTAATTCCTACATTTGTCAAGTTATATTTAAATACTATTTACTAGCGAATATTATTTTTCTATCAGTAGAAAAATATAAGCTTTTATTAGCAGTTAAGCCATAATAACGTATATTACTAACGATTTTAGTAATATTTGGTCTCGCATCTAAATGACCATTTGTATCTAAATTAAAGCTATATAAAACACCATTCATAGAAATAATATCTAAGCTGCGTTTACCTCTATTATCTGCAATAAAAGGTGCTAAGAAAGTAGCAGATTTTAGCTTTTTAGAATCTGTTCCATCATTTAAATCAGCTATAAATTTTACTAAACCTGTTTCAGGATTAAAAGCAGCTACCTGTCTTGCATTATTTGTAACAAATAAACTATTACCGATTAAGGATGTGGATTGAATATCTTCAGCATTTACTTGCCAAATCGCTACTCCTGTATCAGGATTTAATTTTATAAGCTTACCAAGCCCTGTTGCTATATATAAATTATTATTATCATAAATAGGAACACATAAAATACTAGCTTCTTCAAAATTTGGTATAGCTACATGATCAAAACTTGCGAATTCAAAATTCCATTTCACTTCACCATTTTTTATATTTAATGCAAGTATTTGTCCAGAATTATAAGTTATTATTACACTATCTTTATATACTATTGGTGTCATAAAATAGCTTGCTGATAGAACTTCAGATAAACTCTCATGTACCCAAACATTCTTTAAAGTTTCAGCATTTAAAGTAGTTGTTTGATTGCTGATTGTTTGTACTAGAACTGTGTTATCATTTACCATAACTGGTTTTGTTCGTATGATATCAGGAAGCTGTTTTCTAATGATTTCATAACCTGTTTTTGTATCAATTACTACTAACCACCTTGAGCCATATGTTACATATAATTTATTGTTATAATGTAGAATGCCACCACCAATATAATTATCTTGTTTATGTCGACTTAAATTATAAGACCAAATAACTTTATTTTTTTCTACAGAGAATGCCGAAACATTTGACCTAATATCTAACGCATAAATCATATTATCTACAAAAACAGGCTCTGTAATAGTTTTGTTTTTAACAAAATTATACTGTTTGTTTTGTAACATATTTGGATTAAATGCATATATATCTACACTATTACCTAAATATATTGGTTCGTTAGATTGCAGAGATAATTTAGGAGTTAATTCAATTATATTTTTTACTCTTTTGGGACTAAGTGCGTTACATGCACTCAAAATAATGAGTGGTAATAATAAACTGACTATTGTTTTGATCATATTTCTCCTTTAATTCTATTTTTAGCTCTCTCTAAGCTTGCAAGCAAAGCTTTTGCCTGATCTTTTAGTAAATCTGAAGTGTTATTTGATGCTACTAAACTTTTTAAATTCTTTTCTGCTTCTGCAAGCAGATTACTCTTAATATCCCAAATAGCTTTCATAATATTTGCCGTAGCCCAAAAAGGCTTATTTTCATTATCAAAATAATTTAAATATTTTACTAATTTCTCTTTGTCGGCAATATCCAGCTTTTCATCATCCATAACAAGACTACACCATGCAATACGCGCATGTGAAGTCACGATTTCTGAATATTCCTTATTTTCAATAATTTTACTGAGTAAATCTTGAGCTTCTGAATTTTGTTGCCCTGAAAGTTTTATAGCAACTTGCTTCAGTAAAGCAATCTCTTTTATGTTAGTATCACTAATGCCAACTAAATTTTCTAAGCTACTAATAGCAAGTTCTTTATTACCTTGCACAACTTCTAAATTAACTGCTTTAACAAAAATATCACCATTTTTTTGGTTGTTTGCAATTCTCTTATTTGTATTGTTATTATTAATGACCATTATAGTAATAGCTATCAAGGAAATAATTATTACTATAGGTAAAAGTTTTTTAAAAAAAATTAGCCTTTTTTCTTCGTTTTGATCATTTAATACTTCGTCTAGAATATCTGTCATATTTTTTATTTTGATTTAATGGTACAGCCAAATTTGAGCTTAGCATCTTCTGCCATTTTTTTAGAGGTAGCTGTTCTATTACTAGGAAATTCCTTATTCAGCTTATCAAGTATATTGCAAGTTTCTGTAGTCTTCTTTAATTCACCGAGTGAAAGTGCTAGCTTTAATAGACCATCAGAAGATTTTACTCCTTTTGGAGATTCTTTATAACCTTTTAAATAATTAACAGCAGCCATATTATAATCCTTTTGTTTAAAAAAGCATTCTCCATACCAAAAATAAGCATTACTAATCATTGCACTCTTAGGATATTTTTGGATAAAATTTTTGAATTTATTTTTAGCATCGTCAATCTTATTATCTTTATAAGAAGCAAGAGCCAAATCATAAGCTTGTTTATCAGGTGCAACATCTTTATGAAGTTTAGAAACAGTTTTGACTTCCTCTACGTTATTAGGCAGATCTTTAAGCAGACTTATATCAAAAACATCAGGGATATTTTGATGATCTGTTTCTGCAGCTTCAGCATTTTTACTTAGTGGTGGAATGTTAGAATTTTTGCTTAATATATCAATCTTATGCTGTAAAACCTCAATTTTACCAATCAATCTTCTAATTTCTTGCTCTTGCTCATCTAATCTACTTTCAAAATCATTATTTGCTACATATTTTAAAGGTTGTCCCTTTATAGTACGGATTTCTGCAAACATTAATAATGAAAACAAAAGAGTAAATATTAAAATAACTAACTTCATATTATTTTTTATTTTTACAATTATTCTTATAATACTGAAAATTTTCTAACATTCTACATGTTTTTAAACATCTTATAATAAACTGATATTTTATATTTCAATGCTACCGTCATAGGCAAAAGTTAGTATAATAGTAGTTCCTTCATTTATTTTACTTTGCAGATCAAATTTACCATTCATAAGCTCAACTAGCTTTTTAGTAAGTGGTAGTCCAAGACCAGTACCTTCATATTTTCGGCTAAGTTCACTATCGATCTGTCCAAAGGTTGATAAAGTTTTTGGAATATCTTTTTCTTCAATACCAATTCCGGTATCTATAACTTTTATATATACTAATTTCACTAGCTCATCTTTTTCCAGCGTAATAGTAACACTTCCACCAGAGTTTGTAAATTTCACAGCATTTGATAAAAGATTTAAAAATACTTGCTTAAGTCTTTTTGGATCTGCCTTTATAACAATATGCCCTTTTGGGGACTTATTAATTAATTCTACTCCAGCTTGATCAGCACGAGGCTTAACAAGTATAAGAGACGCGCTAACTAATTTATTTAAATCAAGGTCAATGCTGTCTACTTTTAATTTATCCGCAGAAGCTTTAGAAAGATCCAAGATATCGTTAATCATGCTAAGTAGGTGCTTACCGGCATCATTAATATCTTTAATATAATTTCTACTTTTTTCTGGATCTTTTTCTGACATTAAAATTTCAGAAAAACCTATTATGGCGTTAAGAGGTGTTCGCAACTCATGACTAATATTGGTAAAGAATTTTGTATTTGTGGAACTAGTCTTTTCTACCTTTCTTATTTCGGCTTTCAAATTTCTATTTGTTACTAGCTGCTCTTCGATAATATGCCTAGCATAATTAGTATTACTAACAATTATAGTACAACATACTATCAAAATAATAATAAAAGTTATAAAAACTTTTTGCTCAAGAGATATTATATTTTGCCATTGATTAGTAATATTAGTATTAATCTCAAGTATTGCATCTACTGGAACAGTGTGTAAATCATCACCTATAATAGGTATATAGCTAGTAATAAAAGAAGCTTTTTTTTCTGTTAAATCACTTTCGTTTTGAATTATAACTTTAGGATATAATATGTGACTTGTAATGCCTTCACGAGCACTTGACAAAGGTGCTTTTGCAGTAAGAGATCTCAAAAAATATTGATCAATTTTTGCGATGAATATTTCAACCAAACTATCATCTGGATAATTATCCACACTATACATATTGAGCATGTTGCTAGTAATAAATTTATTACCATTAAGATCATATATAGAAATATTAATATCAAGATTAGTAATCCAATCAACGGTAATAGTTACAAAGTCAATAAATTCTTGATCTTGTAATAATTTTAAATAGCCCAATTTATGTAATTTATTGATTACATTCTCATAATGATTCCAAATATTATGAGTATAAAGAGAAGCAATTTTAGTATTTTGTAAAGCTACTTGTTTTACTATCATCTCTTTTATCATAAAATAACGATAGAACATCATATTTATGACAATATTAAGAAATAATACAACAAATGATAATCTGACTATATATTTATTGTGGTTCATTATCACCTTAGTTTTCTTTTAAGAAAAAGTGGTCTTAATGTCATTTCTAAGTGAGGCTTGCTTGCGTTGCTTAGCTCTCTCTGTCATCCCCCCCCCCCCCGTGTGGATAAGCGCCTCTGCGCGCGAGGTGTGTGAGAGACCGAAAGAGCTTGCGATATCCACACAAGGCAAGGCTTCAGTAGGATGTACATTATTTAACTTCCCCTTTTTGCTCCAGATTCTTATTAATAATCAACCCTGTAATTACATCATAAGCACGAGCAAATTGGTAATCTTTTTTGTATAATTCAGATAATTCAGTATCTTCTTGTTTGTTATTTTTCTCTTTTGTTTCTTTTTTACTATCCTTGTTTTTAGATGAATTATCTTTCTCGGTGTCATTTTTTAAATAATTTTTTAAAGAACGCTCAGAAAAACGTTTATCTATTTTTTTAACTTCTGGATATTCTACTTTTGCCGGCTCAATTATAATATCAGGCTCTATACCTTCTGCTTGAATAGAACGACCGCTAGGTGTATAATATTTAGCGATAGTAAGTTTTACGGCTGCTCTTTGATTAATTTGAGTCAAAGCTTGAACTGAACCTTTACCGAAAGATTTAGTCCCAAGTATTATCGCCCTTTTATGATCTTGCAACGCTCCTGCTACTATTTCCGATGCTGAAGCAGAATTACCGTTTATCAAAACTATCATAGGAACTTTTGGAGCTTTCAATGAAGATTTATTCGCTTTAGTCTCTCTCTCAATAGCCGTAGTTCTACCTTTTGTACTGACTATTATACCAGAATCAATAAAATAATCACTAACAGCAATTGCTTGATCAAGAATACCTCCGGCGTTATTACGTAAATCAAGGATAATACCTTTAATATCATCTTTACTATCGATTTTTAATTTTTTAATTGCTGCTTTTAACTCAGAAATTGTCGATTCATTAAAGGTAATTATACGTACATACGCAATATTACCATTTTCTAAATGAGATTTTATCGGTTTCATCTTTACGGTCTCACGAACTAGCTCTATTTCTTGCGGTTTTATCTCATCAGCTTTTATAACCAATAATTTAACCTTAGTGCCTGGCGTACCTCGCATTTCTTTCACGGCTTTGTTAGGACTAATTGTAGATACTAATTTATCATTTACCCCAACTATGTAATCCCCTCCTTTTAGACCAGCTTTAAAAGCAGGTAAATCATCAATAGGAGATATTATTTTTATAGCCCCGCTATCATACATTATTTCAACACCGATGCCGCCAAACTCACCTTTAGTAAAAGTAAAAATATCCTCTAAATCTTCACCTGTATAATAGCTTGAGTGAGGATCAAGTGAATTTAACATACCTTTGATTGCTTCATCTATCATTTTTTGCTTATCAGGAACTTGGACGTAATCCTTTTCGATGCGTTCAAATATTTCCTGAAATTGCTTATAAGCTTCTTCGTTTGTTATTTTATTTGTAGGTTCTTTTGTTTCTTCTTTAGTAGCGGCAAATACAGAAACAAAATTGATAGTAAAAAATAATGCTATAATTAAACGTAAATACATAATACTCCGTATGTGTTTATTAGTTTTTGGTGTTAGCCTGTCATGGTGTTGCTGTGTGGATTAGTTTTACCGTCATTGCGAGGAGAGGGCAATACACCGACGCAACACAATCTCAGGAATTTGATGCTACTTCATCAGATTGTCACACAAGCGATGCTCCTCGCAATGACACTTATTTTAAATATCCAGTTCGTTAATAATCTTATCCATGTTGACTAAAGCTTTTTCATAAATAAATTGGAATCTTTTTTCCGGTTTTTTGCCCATCAAATCATCTACTATTTTATCAACATTTTGAAAATCCTCTAAAGTAACCTTTAATAATGATCTTTTTTCCGGATGCATAGTAGTGTCTTGTAACTGCATAGGCATCATTTCACCAAGCCCTTTAAACCTACCAACTTCAATTTTAGCTTTACTACTTTTGGATAATTTATCTGTTAGTTTAGCTTTTTCTTCTTCGTCATTTGCATAATAAGTTTTATTAGACTGTGTTAGACGATAAAGCGGTGGTTTTGCTAAATATAAATGTCCGTCTTCTACCAATTTTGGCATTCTTAAAAAAAAGAAAGTCATTAATAATGAAGCTATATGAGCACCATCAACGTCGGCATCAGTCATAATAATTATTTTCTCATAACGCAAATTTTCTTTTTTATAATTCTTCAGACTACCACAAGCAAGAGCTATTTCTAAATCTTGTATAGTTTGGTTATTGACTATCTTTTCAAGCGTAGAGCTTGCAACATTCAACACCTTACCCCATAACGGCAATACTGCTTGCGTTTCTCTATTACGTGCTTGTTTAGCCGAGCCACCTGCCGAATCACCTTCTACAATAAACAATTCTGTACCTTCTGGCGAAGTTCTAGTGCAGTCAGCAAGCTTACCAGGCAGACGCAATTTTTGCGTAGCATTTTTACGAGAAATAGTTCTTTCATTCTTTTTATTTATTCTAAACTCAGCAATGGCAATGAAATGTTTAAGCAAATTATTAGCTATGATTTTGTCACGACTAAGAAAATGGTCAAAATGATCTTTTATAATATTTTCAGCAGGTTTGCTTACACCTTGAGATACCAATTTTTCTTTAGTTTGTCCTTGAAAAGTAGGCTCAGATATAAAAATAGATAGTACAATGCTTGCTGTTTCTAAAATATCTTCAATAGTGAGATTAGTGGCTTTTTTATTCCCAACCATTTCACCATATGCTTTAAGCCCGCGTAGTAAAGCAGATTTAAGACCCTGTTCGTGAGTTCCACCCAAGGGTGTTGGAATAGTATTACAATAAGATTGAATAAACGCCGAATTGTCATTATTTTGCCAACAAATGACCCATTCAAGCTTTATTCCATCTTGTTCTGATTCAACATTTCCAGAAAAGATTTCCGGTGTAATTAAATCATCTGGTGTTATCTTTGAGTTTACATAATCTTTTAAACCATTTGGGAAATTTATTAATGCTTTCTTAGGTATATCACTAGAAACTTCAATTTCACAATCCCATTCTATGGTAACGTCTCGATATAAATAAGCTTTCGATCTTGCCAACTCATAAACTTTTTTAGGATCACAATATAACTTTTGGCCAAAAATTTCCGGATCAGGAATGAAATTTATTGATGTACCTTTTAGCCTTTTAGGTGCTTCTTCACATATTAACTCGGTTAACTTCTCACCTTTTGCATAGCTTTGCTTATATAAATTACCCTGCTTATATACTTTAACTTCTAGATGTTCTGCTAAGGCATTAACTACGGATACTCCAACACCATGCAACCCACCAGCAGTTTGATAAACATTATTTGAAAATTTACCGCCAGAATGGAGCGTAGTGAAAATAACTTCCAATGCTGATTTATTAGGGAATTTAGGATGATTATCTATCGGTATACCACGACCATTATCTGATATAGTTATACTGTGATCCTGATGCATTTTTATCGTGATAATATTTGCAAAACCGGCGACAGCCTCATCCATAGAATTATCAAGCACTTCAGAGACTAAATGATGCATAGCATTTAGGTCTGTGCCACCAATATACATACCGGGTCTTTTACGAACAGGCTCAAGCCCCTCTAATACCTCAATATCTTTTGCACTATATGTATTGTTAACTATCTTAGTTTTTTTTTCTTTGTTGAAGCTAAATAGATCGCTCATAAGTAGGATTACGATTAAAAAACAGTTTTTTTATAATTCTTTAAATTAAACTATTTAGTACAGAAAAGCAATTAAGGTTTGAAGAAATTAATTATTTAATGCGAGTTTCGTATTAACTGAGCTTGTAACTGAGCTATGTCTTGAATGCTCAAACTTACTCAATAGTTTAATTTTGGCAAACACAGATTCTATCAATGCTCTTTTAAGC
>CAZJDC010000021.1:0-9980 GCA_964544715.1 uncultured Rickettsia sp.
ATCCTAAACATTTTGCTCTTGATAAATTCAGCGAAATATGTTTTTGCAATAATTCGACTAAAGGGGCAGAATGATTTTTCATCTGTAAAGCAAGTTTTTCCCTTTATCATAATGCATTATTAGCAAAATTCAATCCTTTAGTCCTTACATCTCTAAAAATTGTCATGTAGTAAAATTGTCTATATAAAATATATAAAAAATTTTCTTATCGTTATCAGAATCTGTTTCATAATTATTAATCAAAATAACTCATGCTAAAAATCTCTCTTCGTTATATTCTGAAGCAATAAGCCCGCTTAGGTCAACCATATTTAAATCATAATAAAGTGTGAGCTATTTTACGTAAAGTCGTTATAGTAACACCTATAAACCTATCATGCTCACCATATTGCCCTTCTTTAGTTTTAAAACAAACTGTTAAGCACTCTATTGGAATAATTGCTGAATTAAGCAAAGTATTTCTGATTTGTTGTAAATTTTCTTTTATGTTCAATAAGACCTTTTGTACGATGCTAACGCATCATGACCACATGACAAGCTAAAGCTTCTCCATCTGCCAGATGGAGGTTTGTACCTACAAAGAGACTATCAAATTATGAACTTGTATTGCAATACGGATGAGCAAAATGAATATAAACAAAATGCTCTAAAAATATTGGGAGATTAGTATAGTGAGGTAAATATTTTAGTTGGGTAATGCATTCCTATGTCATTCCGTGGCTTGTCCGGCATTGTTTCATGGCTCGATTTGCCCCTGTCCATCCCGTGATTTATTCACGGGACCCAGCATAAAGCAAGATAAATCGAGCTTTTTGTATTGTATTTGTATTTTTTTATCTGGATCCCGTGGACAAGCCCACCGTATGACACCGAACATGCTTTTTGATCTACGTAATAATACCTACACCAAAAAGTGACAAGGGGAGATAATCCACGTAATCAAGACTGCTCACAATAACACTTATCCTTCTACAATATCCGCAAGCCTTACAAACAAAGCCTCAATCATGTCCCAACCTTTTTTTTGAATATTAAGCAGGAAAAAATCATTCACATTTAACTGTTTTAATAACTCTACTCCCATTTGTTCATGCTCTGGATCAAGGTGCATGTGGGTTTTAAAGTGCTTTTCAGCTTTTTTACAACTTAAAAATACCGCACCTAATTTCTCGTAAAATATAGTAGCACACGATTCTATTATCATATGCACAAGCACCGCCCGCTCACTATCACCAAGTGTCATCATTTTCAATGTAAACCAAGAACCAAGTGCCTCAAAGATAGGATCTTCCAATTCTGTATTATTTTTTCTATCTTTTGATAGTTCTATATTGTGACCAAATTCATCAAGTAAATGTTCCCAAGCAAGTTTTGTAAATTTTTTATGTTCTGAAAATACCACCCTTGCAAATACCATTTTTTGGAATTCGTTTGACCAAATTTGAAAGTAGTCAAGAAATTTATTTTTTTGTGCGTCACTTTCTAATTTAACTTTAAATAACTTATTTTGTTTAAATCTTTCTTTATAATTTTCATTATCTAAAATTAAACGATCTATTACATGCATCGTTGTTAATATTAATTAGTTGCTCAAATATACTAATATCAATAAAAAATAAATGCTACCAAAATTACTAATTTTTATTCACCAATTTTTAAAGCCATATGTGCAGCTATAAACAAATATAAACTGTAAAATAATAATGTGTACACAATATATATATATGACATTTCTGCTAACCAATTTTATATTTATAAATAGTCTTTTTGAATAGTTGTCTATGATCATTAATATAAATGTAACTGTTAATAAGATAATATCTACCATTAAATTAAAATTTGAGAAATTAAGATCACTAAAAGTGATAGAAAGCATGAACAGAGCTGAATGTACTAAAGTAATAAGAATTGTTACACAACAACAAAGTTTTAGGTTTTTGTGTTCATGTTTTGCAATAAATCCAAGTATCATAATTGCAATTACAATTGTACCATAATCAATGATAGCCCAACTTATATACCATAATATTACCATTATAATAACATGACAGTAACCGCTATAGAAAAAACGAGTTAGCGACTTACGAAAATAATAAATATAGCACTGGCCTAAATAAATAGAGATTAAAATATTTGTGGTAATAAACTGCTTGAATAATATTGTAGTATAAATTTGTAGTAAAATACCCCATATTATTATTCGTAATTTTGGCTTATCGTGAAAGTTATAGCCAGCAAAAAAGCAAAAAACCGGCATAGCAATACGACCGATTATGCGTAAAATAATAAGGTTAGGATATAGATACAAACCTATATGATCGATGATCATGGCTATGATTGCTATAGTTTTTAGCAAAGATTGATAATTTGATTTATTTTTATTACTTTCTAACATGTTTTACTACTTTTAATAAATAAGCTACACCAAAAAAGACTATAATGCCAATTGAAATAGTACCTCCTAATGCACTAACTCTAATTAGTAAATATTCTGAATAAAAATATTCCACACAATAGTGTTTTATTGATCCAATCATAATAGACATAATTAGACAACATAATAAAACTTTACCACAAAAATATTTTATATCTTGCTCTATATGTAATCTATTTTGCTTGCTAGCATAGCGATATAATAAACCTAAATTATACCAAGCTGCAATAGAAGTACCAACCGCAATACCAATATGTTTTAAAGAATCCATTAATAACAAATTCATACTGGTATTAATTATTATTGAAAATAGAGTTATTTTCAAAGGTGTTTTAGTATCACTATTAGCATAAAAAATAGGAGTGAGAATTTTTGCTAAAATAAAAGCAGGAAGCCCTAAAGCAAAAGCAGAAATAGCCTCAGCAGTATTTGTAGTATCAAGAGAAGTAAATACTCCTCTTTCGTAAATCACATTAATGATAGGATGTGATAAAATCACAATTCCACAAGTTGCAGGGAGCGACAAAAATAGCCCCATTCTAATTGCGTTATTCTGTAATTTCGTTGCAGCTACTATATCATTTGATTTATATATTTTTGATAATTTAGGCAATAGAATAGTTGAAAAGCTAGTACCTATTATTGATAGAGGAAATTGATAAATTCGGTCAGCATAAGATAGTATGGAGATAGCTCCTTCAATAAAGCTAGCTATAGATTGCGAGATAAACAAGTTTAATTGCTGTACGCCTGAGCTAATAGTCGCCGGTCCCATATTAATTAAAAGCGTTTTTACATCTGGATCATTTGGCTTAAAAATAAACGGAAAGCTTAAACCAGCTCTTTTAACACAAACAAACATAAAAGAAACTTGTAATATTCCGGCAATTATTAAAGATAAGATGATTGAAATAGTAGAATCTGTATAATTATCTAATATTAAGGTACCGATTATTACACATACGCTTAAGATAACAGGTGAAAAAGCAAAAGCAGCAAAGCGTTTTACTGAGTTTAATATCCCGCCTAATAAAGCTGTCAGTGATACAAATATCAAGTAAGGTATAGTGATTCGGCACAAAAATACTGTAAGCTCAAATTTCTCTTTTTTACCATGAAAACCAGGAGCTATAAATAGCATTAATTGCGGCATAAATATTTGCATTAAAACTATTATAACTATTAATGAGAGTAGTAAAAGTGTAAAGACCTCACCAGAAAATCTGCCTGCTGCTTTCTTAGAAACCAGCATTTTTTCGTTATAAATAGGGATAAAGACGTTCGATAATGCTCCCTCAGCAAAAATTCTTCTAAATAGATTTGGTAGTTTAAAAGCAACGTTAATACTATCGCCCATAGTTGTAGAGCCGAATAATGATGCAATAAATTGTTCACGCACAAGCCCAAATATGCGAGAAATTAATGTGAAGAATGCTACTACAATTCCTGAACGAAATAATGTCACTAGTTTATAACTTTATAGTTTTATAGATACCTCATTATGAGGAGATGTAGGCTTTGTTATATAGTCCGGACAAAGCGTTCGTTGTCATCCCATGGCTTGGGAACTAGATCCAGAAAAACAACTAAAAGTATTAATTATATTGATACTTTTAACTGGACCCCTTAAATAAATCACAGTGCGACAGAGGAAAATGCTCTATGCGGGCAACACCGCCACGGTATGACATCGAGCCACACAGCTCTAAATTTTTTCAACCCTATATATCCCCTCATGAATCATGCTATCAGCTTTGGCTTTATTTTCCCAGCCGGTAACTTTAACCCATTTACTTTTTTCTAGATCTTTATAATGCTCGAAGAAATGAACTATACGCTTTTTAAGCATCTCACATAAATCATCTAAGTCTTTGATATCATCAAAGGTAATATCAAGCTTAGAGGTTGGTACTGCAACAATCTTTTCATCACATCCGGATTCATCTTCCATCATCAGCACTCCAACAGCTCGGCACTTAATTACTGAACCAGGCACTACCGGATGATGCGATACAACAAGCACATCTACTGGATCACCATCATTAGAAAGAGTATGCGGAATAAAGCCGTAATTACATGGATAACTCATCGTGGTTTGCATAAAACGATCAACAAAAACCGCTCCCGATTCTTTATCAAATTCATACTTAATAGGACCACTATTCATTGATATTTCAATGATTACATTTATTGCGTCGTTATTTGCTTTTGCTTTAATTTTGTCTATGAACATGTTTTTTTATTTATTTTGTTTGTTAGTTGGGAGTATAATTTTGTCATCTCTTGGCTTATTCGTCATTATTGCATGGCTCGATTTTGTTGCGGTCATCTCCCCCCGTGGTGACTTGTTCACGGGGTCCAGTTAAAAATATCAATATTATTGATATTTTTAGTTATTTTTCTGGATCTAGTACCCAAACCACGGGATTGACACCGAAGGTACGATGCATCTCCTCTCAATGACAAGTATACGACAAATACTGTTATATGAAGATCAACTTGGAAAAGAGAAAAGACATCTTGCAGCTGATAACCATATCATATTTAACATAATACGTGAGAATTACCGGCAAAAGACAACGACACCAATTGTTCACAAAGGTCATCAAGTATTTGGAGGTCTATAATTCTCATCATGCTTTGCTAGCAACTCCCTTGCTATAAACTTGCCGTCTGATAGTTTACCAATAGCAATAATTCCTTGCCCTTCTCTAAACAAAGCAGGTAACACCCCTTGATATAATATTTCTAAATCTTTAATATTATCCGTCATAACAAAACTCATTTTTTGAGCTGCAACTTTATTTATTGAATCTACTTTAACTAGCCCGCCAACTCTTAGCTCTTTCCCCTGCTCTACTTCATGAATTTTTGATGGCGGCACGAAAAATACTATATTTTTTTCTAAATTATAAAGTATTATGCTAACTCCTATTACTGCTGAACAAAAGCAAATAATGATAGTTATTAACCTATTTTGTGCTCCTTTTTGCATCAATATTTTTTTTCTCTTTCTGATAACTTACAAAGCTACTAACTAGTAATATTCCTAAACCTAAGAAGGTAAATAGATATGCAGCTAATAAATAATTATTCATCAGTTATACTTTTTAAAAATTCCATAATTTCGTTAGGAGAAGACTCTAAATAAAAATGCTTTAAATATTTTCCATTTTTATCCATCAGATAAGTAAAAGAGGAATGATCTAGCATATAATCTTGGTCATTATCACTTTCATCACTAGCAGACTTAGCATAATAAACCTTAAAGTTATCTGCTACTTCTCTTATTTGCTTTTCATTACCTGTAAGCCCAATAAATTTAGGATGAAAATATTTTAAATGTTCTTTTAATACTACTGGGGTATCACGTCTTGGATCAATAGTAATAAAAACCGGTACTATATCTATTTTATTTTTACTTACAATTTCTACCGCTTTTGTTATTTTATTTAAAGAAGTTGGGCATATATCAGGGCAACTAGTAAATCCAAAATATACAAGGCTTAATTTACCTTTTAATTTATCACTGCTAAATACTGCACCATTTTGATCTATTAATTCAAAGTCACCGCCGATTTTTGCATTATCTTCATAAATATTTACCTGACCAGCAAGAGGTTTATCTGGAGTCCTTAAAGATAATAATAAATATAACGCTCCAACGCCTATTAATAGGCTCATTCCAATAATAATGTTTATAACATTTGATTGCATTTTTTATACTCTTAGTTCTTATATAAGACCTAATTTTTTAGGTTTACAATACTTTACCCAAATATCTATTAGTAATTTATTAATAATAATCGCTGAAAACATCGATGATATAATTCCGATTGTTAATGCCACAGCAAAGCCTTTTATTGCTCCAACTCCAAATATATAAAGTAGAAAAGCAACAATTAAAGTAGTAAGGTTAGAATCTATAATAGTAGCAAAAGATGACTCAAACCCTGTTTTAATTGCATAAAGGTTGGAAGTTCCTTTATTCAGCTCGTCTTTTATTCGCTCGTAAATCAATACATTAGCATCAACAGCCATACCCATAGTAAGTATTATTCCAGCAATCCCTGGCAAAGTTAATGTTGCTTGGAAAAGCGACAATAATGCTAAAACATATAGCATAGCAAGACTTAAAGCTATATTTGCAAATAAACCAAGTAAGCCATAAGACCAAACCATAAATATGCAAACTGCCATAAAACCAATTATTCCTGCCTTTTGGCCAGATTCTATAGAATCAGCTCCAAGATTTGGTCCTATACTTCTTTCTTCAATAATTTTAAGAGGTGCGGGCAGTGCGCCGGCACGCAATAATAACGCAAGTTCATTTGCCGACTCAACAGTAAAATCACCTGAAATTATACCGCTACCGCCCATAATTGGTTGATTTATTGTCGGAGCACTAAGCAGCTTATGATCTAAAACTATAGCAAGATGCTTTCCAACATTATTCTTAGTAATTTCACCAAATAATTTACTACCCAAACTATTAAAAGCAAATGATACAACTGCTTGTGAATTTTGATCAAAAGATGCTGCGGAAGTTGTTAATGAATCACCACCTAATATAGGTTTTTTCTGTACGACTAAATAACCAATTCTATCTCCTTGAACAAGCATTGAACCCATAGGAACATGACCTTTTATCGCTTCTTCAACATTGGCATTTTCATCAACTAAATGAAAAGTTAGCTTAGCAGTTTTACCTAAAATATTTTTTAAATAGGTTGGATCTTCTTCACCTGGAACTTGTAATAATATATGCCTATCACCTTGTTTTTGCAGTATAGGATCTTTAGTACCAGTACTATCAACCCGCATTCTGACAATCTCAATAGATTGATCAACTACTTTATTAAGCAGTGCACTTAATCTAGATTCACTATAGGAAAGCTTTATTCTATTATCACTTGCTTCAACATTAATCTCAGGATCAATTTTGCTAATTATTCTCTTTAATGGCTTTAATGCGTCCTGTGATCTCAGCTCTAGTTGAATATTATTTTGTTTAACTAACAGATTTTTATAACCAATTTTATCTTCACGAAAGCTTCTACGTAAAGAATCGGCTAAATTTTCCATAGTGTCATTTAGATAAGAATTGAAATCAACATCAAGCAATAAATGTGCCCCGCCTCTCAGGTCAAGACCTAAATTTACTGAATCATGAGGCAGATATTTTGACTCTATCCGAGTAAAATTTGGTAAAGCACAAATAACTGCAAAAATCGTACATATAATTGAAAGGAAAGTTTTCCATTTAGGAAGATTTTGCACCACTTACCTTCTTATCTTTTTTATTATCTTCCTTTTTAACTGCTACATCTTTAGAACGGCTAGTTATATCAATAATAGCACTTTTGAGCACTTTAATACGCACATCTTTTGCTATCTCAACTTCAATATTAGGTTCGTTTGTACTAACTTTAGTAACAATTCCATAAATACCGCTATTTGTCAGGACTTCTTCACCCTTTTTTACTTCACTTACTAGCTTCTCTCTTTCCTTACGGCGTTTTTCTTGTGGACGTAATAATAAGAAATAAAATACAGCAAAAATTAACACCATCGGTATTAAGCTTGTTAATCCTGATTGTAGAGAATTAGTAGTTTCTCCAGGTACTACTTCAGTTTCTTGTATTTCTATTGTATCATTATTATTTGCAGTACTATCTTGCACATTTGTCGACATAAATTATTGCCTGTTAAGTTTAAAAAAAACAATAAAATTAAAATAGCTACCTAATCGGTTTAATGCAAGGGTAAAATATGATGTTCTTTAACAGATTGCTTATCTACGAAGTATTTACATGTTAAATGTGAGCTATAAAGTATAAAATATAAGCTACGAATAAAAGATTATATTTATAAGAGGCAAGTGCTAAAGTTTTATAAAATTCAAAATTATCTTATATTTATTTCTAATAAATTTTCTTGTAAAGCATTATTCAATTCAGGTAGTTCACTTAAAAACTTTATTGAAAAATAAACCCCAAAAGGTACGATACTACTTAAAAATCAAATACTAAATTTATAATTTTTCCATTTATTATCTAAAGTTTATAAATAACCTTGTATTAAGCTTTTAATAGATATTAAAGTAATATAAACTAAAATTAAAAAAATCAACCACTTTCATCTGAGAGATAAAAGTTTGATTATAGAGACTAGAAGTCGCATATCAAGTTAAAGATTATTCGAGTCTTATGTTAGAAATCAGTGCTGATTCATGTGCATCAGTATTGCTTATTAATATATTCATTAATTATATCATCAGTCTTACGACTACTAGAAGAACTAAAGTAACCCCGTACCCACAAATGTCTACCCCAGTACTTTTGTTTAATATTAGCAATTCTTCTTGCATCTTCTTTGAATATCTGCCTCTCGCTTTTTTTACAAATTCACAGGTCATCCTCCCCCAAAACAATCGACAAAAGGAGTATAATTTTCTAATAACAAAAAAGGAAATTTTAAAAGATGATAATATCAAAACATAGTGATAGCCACATCATATCTATTTTAAATCATGCAAGTGGTGGTATGTGCCTATAGTATCTTACTAAGAGAACACAAAATATCATCAGCGACGTTTTATAAATGGCGATCAAGGTATGAAGGTATAGATTTACCGATGATTACAAAAATAAAAGAGTTAGAATTGGAAAATGCTCGACTTAAAAAGATGTATGCCGAGGAAAGGTTAAGAAATGATATATTAAAGGCAGTACTTAAAAAAGTAGGAAATCCATCTCAAAGGCGAGAGATGGCTAAAATAATATCTGAAGAAAAAGATATTTCTATAAGAACTGCATGCCAAATCTTTTGTGTCAGGCAAAATATGTTATAGATATTAAGAGTAAACTATCATCTGATGATGATGTTATAGCTATTTATAAACCTTCAGATTTGATCTGACATATTAAGATTGAAATTAGAATAGTTTATTGTGTATATAGAAAGCTAAGAAGTGAGTAATCATATATATACACTAATTATCAAAATTGAATTCAAAGGAATAATATATCAAATTATGATCAAAAGATAATCAAACCAAAATGAGGATTATTAGAACTTGTGAAACAACTTGGTAGTGTAAAGCACAGCGTGCAAAGTAATAGGCTATTCAAGAGATAGCTTGTACCGATTTAAAGAACTGTATGAGATGGGAGGAGGAGAAGCAGCTCTTGTCGATATGAGTCGTAAGAACCCTATAGTAAAGAATCGTTGTATCAGCACATATAGAACAATCAGTAATAAATATTACTATAGAAAATCCTGCCATTGGTCAACTTCGTGCAAGCCAAGAACTAATAAAGCAAGGTACTATAGTTTCATCCATTGGTGTACGTTCTATCTTGCTACACAATGATCTTGAGACTCTAAAAAAACGCCTCAAAGCTTTAGAAACTAAATCTGCACAAAACGGTATCTTACTGACAGAAGAACAACTAGCTACTCTAGCAAAAGCAAAACAAATTAAAGAGACATATGGAGAAATTGATACTCAGCATCCAGGTTACCTTGGTGCACAAGACACCTA
>CAZJDC010000022.1:0-9815 GCA_964544715.1 uncultured Rickettsia sp.
TACTCTTAATACATTTATACTTATTTTACAAATTTTGCGTAAGGTGAGTTATTAATTACCATATGTAATTTAAACCCCATAAACCATCCTTAACTACTCATACCTATTTTAGCAATGCCACTAAACACTTTATTACTCTTTGTACGTTTTGCATGACATATAGATAATTTGCTTGAATCAACAAAATATATCCCACTCTCCTCCCCAGTAAATAATTGAAATATTATAGTTCAAATACTAATGTTGACCACAACTGGATTATCCTACTGTAACTAGGAATACTAAAATAACCTCTATATCTATATGATAGATAATATCTATCATAATTCTTAAAATCTTTGCATGGAGATATATAAAAATATAATACTATAGTTAGTAGTTCTGAAAGGCTTAGACTACCTAAGCTTCTAAGATTTCTAACGCAGGGTATTAATTTATTTTCTTCCCATCCTTCGTAAGGTTTAGAATAATAATCTATTATACAACATAGAGTTGTGATACATCTTGTCATTGTTGAGTGCATATTTTTTTTGATTCAAAGTCTATGTAACTCAACACTCTCCTCTGTAAATACTCTTCCTTATTATCTTGAATGCGTCACGCTTATCCTAAACTGGCGTTCTAAATGTCTGTGACATTTCAGATGGCAATATTAGGTGCGCGTGCTCTGCTCCTAAAGTAACAGCAATCATTGCAGCAGTTAAATTAACATTTAATAAAGGGATCTTATTTTGATCATCATTAGTGCAAGGAGTTATTATAGGTATAATATTACTATCTTTAAAATTTAATAGAATTTCTGGGTTAACTAGAATAGGCTCGCTGACAAAGCCAATATCTATAACATCACGATTTGCAACTTTTATATGTAAGAATTTTGATTTTTTTGCTTGCAGTAAATTCGCATCTTGCCCTAAAATACCAACGGTATAATAACCTTTATTGCTAAGTTGTGTTGACATAACTTGATAAAATTTCCCTAATAATAGGATTATCTACGGAACTATTTTAACTTACTTTATTAAATTTTTACTGAATTTTTTATCTAATTATGATATTAAAAAGATAGATTATCTAAATCTATATGGTCATCTATTATATAGATTTTAGCACCGCACATCTCAAGCAACTTGATAGATTCTATAAAAGAAGCAAATAACTTCTCATTAATAATAATATTGATCGGTAACTTTAGAACTATCGCTTGATTTCTCAGCTCATTACTACAGGTGATTATATCCCTAATTATAGTAATGTCGACTAATTCAGAATTATTATCTATTTTTTTACTTTTCAAGTTTGATGCATTTTGCCAAACTAGTGTTAAGTTCTCTTGCACCTTCTTTACTCCTACTACTTACATAAATATGATTACATGAGTAGTTTAAAGTTGCAAGAAAATGCTGTGCTTCTAGGTTAAGGTTTTTACGATCCATAACTTTATCGGATTTTGTAAAAATAATTTGGAAATCTCGCTTATTTGTAAGTAATAGCTCTGCTACTTTTTGATCATTTTCTTTAATTCCTCTTCTTGAATCTATCAATAAGTTAACTAATTTTAGATTGTCACTATTGCGTAAGTAATGATTAATTAATATTTCCCACTGTTCTTTAACTTGATTCGGAACTGCTGCAAAACCATAACCTGGCAGATCAACTATTATAAGTTTATCTACAAGATTAAAGAAATTAATCTGCCGAGTACGCCCTGGGGTATTAGAAACTTTAGCAAGGTTTTTGTTATTACATATAGTATTTATTAGACTTGATTTGCCGACATTGGATTTGCCGACAAAGGCAATTTGTGGTAATGCAAAATTAGGAAGTTGCTTTATATTCATAGAACCAACTACAAATTTAGCTTGATGACGAAAAAGCTTATTATCACCTACTACTTTTTTATTAACTACTTTTTCATCAATCATAATTTGATTTAATCAATATTAATTTAAGATAAGGCTATTTTACTTATATGGTTAGTGTTTTCCATTATTATCACAGAATATCCCTTGCGCGCGTGTGGAGTTGGCCTTATAATGTAACCCTGTGACGACTTTGTTGCAGGGGGATCGAAGCACCCCTCAGTGTTATGAGCCGTGGCTTGTCCACGACATACAGAAAAACAACTTATATTACAAGTTGTTTTAATTTTTTTACTAAGAACCCGCTACAAGTGAGCTAGATTACATAAGAGCCATGCAACAACACCCATGAGATGAATACCGAACACTACACTTCATAAATGTTAGGTCTTAGCTACGTATGTCCTGTCCTCGCCATGACGCAACAAACTCCCCACGTCCACGGAACAACAATGAAAAAATTGAAATATATGGTAGCGGGGGCTGGATTTGAACCAACGACCTTCAGGTTATGAGCCTGACGAGCTACCGAGCTGCTCCACCCCGCAATAAAGAAATTTGATAACTTTGTTTATTAAAATTGCAAACAAAGATTGGCTAAATAAATAATTAGAGTAAGCGGATATCTTACTTCATAAGTTATGCTAGTGAAACTAGCGTGGCAATCTTATAAAGTAGAACGCTTGAGATTGCCATGTTGATACATTGCCTTTCCGCAATAAAGATCTTAATTAGCTTCCTTTTTTTTGACTACCGAAAGAAAGACCAGAAAATCTTTTATTAAAATCACTAACACTTTTGTTAGACTGATTTACTACATTTCCAATCTCTTTATTCCATGCTGGGTGTTTTCTAAAATCAACATCCATTAAAATCTCACCTGCAGGATGAGTTGACATTGTTTCCAAAACATCACTTCCAACCTTAATTAAAAATTTTTTATAGTCTGGATGTATCCCATTTTTCATAACGATTTTGCTACCTTAGTCTGAATTATTTTTTTCTTAATAGCTTTAGCTGTAGTAGATAAAGTATCATTATCAGCTTTTAACATAAAAGAATCAAAACCACCAGCTTTTTCAACTGAACTTATACATCTAGCACTCACTGATAATCTATATTTTGCGGTTGTTATATCACTTATAAAGTTAACCGACCTTAAATTAGGCTCAAAACGCCTTCTAGTTTTACGCTGTGAATGCGATACATTATTGCCATATAAAACACCCACTCCAGTGAGTTCACATTTACGAGACATAAGCTTAACCTATCAAACTTTGACTTATACATTATAGATGAATATATAAAGTAATACTTTTATAATGTCAAGAAGTAATTACTCAACTTATTTCAATTCAAACAGATTAAAGAGAATAAAGCCTTATCTCTTTATCTGTTTTATAAATTAACTTTTAATTTCACTAACCCTTGATGACTTTTATATCTTTTATGGGTATAATGATTATATTCAAATATCACATTTATATTTTTCTTGGTCACAAGCACATTACCTCCAATATTATAACCAAATTTATGCTGTTTTGATATAATAATCTTTTCTTCTATAATTTGATTATTTAAAACTGCCTTAGCATTAATTTTTGTATCTTTATTATAAAAATGATTTTCTATACTTACACACAAGCTTGGCACTAGAGTTATATCATTTAAAATCTTTATTGGTTTAAATTCAACCTTACCACCTAAACTCGTTGTCCATAGCTGATTTGATTTCTTTTGAATCATTAATTTTTGTACAAAATTATTTCCTTTATAACCGCTACTTCTTGAATAATCATATTTTAACCCAATATTTGGTATTAAGTATAAATCATATTTTGTACGATATTTATAATTTAATAATGCTTCAAAATTAAAGTGATTATTTTGATATTTACCAACAATATTATGAGCATTTATAGCTTTATTTTTAATATAATTATGACCAACAGATGCTATAGCTTGCAATGAAAAATTTTTCGGTAATTCTTTTAAACCATAAACACTAAATAAATGTCCATTAAGTGCGGTCTTACCAAATTTCTTATTATATTTAAAGTGCGACTCGACTCTTGAATAAGCAATACCTATTATGTCAGAGCTGTTACTAAACTCCGTATCCATACCAATAGTTACACCGCTAGTGCGTCCTTGATATTTCGGTATACTCCTCCATGCTCTTTGATTGCTTACCTCATATAAACTACTAATCCATACTCCTCTGTTTATTGCGTCATCTTCCTCACCTGCAGTAATCGGAGCAGTAGGCAACAACAATCTACCATGAATCACCATATGAATAGGTTTATTAGTAATAGAAGCTACTTTATTATGTAAAGTAACTTCTTCAGATATTTGTTTTTTTACACTTAAAGATTCTAGGTTTTGAACTTTTGAATCTAACAAACGTAGTTCCATTATCATATTCTGATAATCTTCTGGTGAACATTTTTCCAAAAATTCTCTAATAGCAGGATTACTAAACATAATTGGAAATAAATCAGGGTTTTCCTTTATTATATTAATAAAATCCGGATTATCTTTCAAAAATTGAAGTATATCTATCAAATTTTTATCAACAGATATTGTTGTGTTTTCATCGTTATCATTTAAGGCAAATAATGAAGTGAAGTTTTTATATTTACTTTTTAATTCATCTAATTGTCTTCTTACATCTTTAAGCTCATCAAGTATATCTAAGTTATTATCATTACTTTCTAACAGTTCAGTTTGAGATAATAATTTTTGTATTTTTTCGTCTTTAGAGAAATCATTTTTATTCTTCACTACTGTAGAAAGTGGTATATTATCTGGTGTTAAATCCCAATTATTTTCAGCCACTTTTAAATCAAAATCTGCATTATCAATAAACTCTTCAGAACCATCTTGCTTTACTATTTTTAATCTTTTTCCATTTATTTTATTATTATCTTCTGTTAAAAATTTTGCGATTACAGCCCGTTTTTTTGCTTCATTTATCACTAGCTTTTCATATTCTTGGTAAGTTACTGCCTTACCAAGCTGATGCATGATTTTATGATCGAGCCAGCTATCTTCTCCCCACTTAGCATATATTTCTTCACATTTTGTGTAAAATTCTTCTGGACTTAACATAGTTCTATCTAACTTATCTAACTCTTTTTGTATCAATGCTGTTTTTTCTTCATAAACACGTTTATAGCCTAAAGCTCGTTTTATTTTCTTTACTTCATATTCTATAAAATATTTTTCATAACTATTATCCCTTATATTATTATCATAATAATTAATATAATCTATCTTATTACCATAAGATGTATTTATTAGCGATTCAGTTTCTGACTTTATTAGCTTGTAAACTCTTTCTTGTTCTAATTGCTTAAGTGTTGTTATATCATACTCACTATAAGAATTCCTTTTGGAATCTGTTTTAAACTCTTTTACAATATCAATAACTTGGGAAGTAATATCCTTTTCTAAATTTCCATTTGGCGTACTATACAAAATTATATATCTATAATTTTGATCAAAATCAGAAGTATATGTTGAGTGACCACCAGAGTTATTAAAGGTTGTTTGATATACCGGTATATCTATATCACCATTATCATTTTTAGTATAAGTTCCTTGAGCTAAATTTATTTTGCGCAATAAATCTACTTTAGTAGTAAATGATAATTTCTTATTTTTTACTACATCTCTTATTACTGATAAGCGTTTTTTACTATCATAAAAATCGTCTGCCAATAGTTGTAATAGCACAAAGTGCTCTGGCTGAGAATCAATCTTAGGACCAAGATTATTAGTCTTAGTTTTAGGTTTCTTTTGTAGAGAACTAAAAAAACTTTTTGTACTAAATTTATTACCTAATTCATCCACAATATTTTGTGCTAATGATTTAGGATCAACAGGTGGTATTTTAGGAGTTGGAGGTGGAGATATAGGTAGTGGAGGTGGAGGTATAGGTAGTGGAGAAGGAGGAGGAGGTGGTGGTGGTGGTGGTGGTGGTGAAAGTGGAGTTAAAGCAGCTTCTGCTTTATTATTCAAAGTAAGCAATAATATTCCTGAATTGATTGCCAATAAATTTATTGATATGGCAACAACGAAAGAGTATTTTAACAATGTAGATTTTAATTTAAATATCCCACTCATTGATCTATCTCATTAATTAATATTCATTTGAGTGGTAATTATATAACTTTCATTAACTATGGTCAATGAAAATCATTGATTTTTGTTAACTATTAGTTTTTTAGTTATACTAATGGCTCAAAAGCCTCACAATATGAGGAAATTTAACTTATTTTAAATAAATCACACCTTATGCAAATTAACTTATTTAACACCCTTACCCAAAGCAAAGAACTATTTAAACCTGAAGATCAGACTAATATAAAAATGTATGTATGCGGCCCAACTGTTTATGATAACCCACATATTGGAAATAGTAGATCGGTAGTGGTATATGACTTACTGTATCGCATACTTATAGAAGTGTTTAAGGCTAAATCTGTGAAGTATGTAAGGAATATTACTGATGTAGATGATAAGATCATTGAGAGAGCAGCAAGTCTAGGGATTAGTATTAATAAGCTAACAGACAAAGTTACAAAAGAATTTCATACGAATATGGAATATCTATTTTGTTTATCACCTACTATAGAACCAAAGGCTACACAACATATTGATGTAATGATCGAAATCATAGAAAAGCTAATTAAATCTGGACATGCATATATTGCAGATGATCATGTTTATTTTGATGTTTTATCAGTTCCTAATTATACAGAACTGTCTAACCGAAAATTAGAAGATATGGTTAAAGGCGTACGCGTAGAAAATAGCAAAACTAAAAAGCACCCACAGGATTTTGTTTTATGGAAACCAGTAAAACCAGATCAAGACGTAAATATTAATTTCAAAAGCCCATGGGGTCTTGGTCGCCCTGGCTGGCATATTGAATGTTCGGCGATGAGCTATAAATATTTAGGCGAAAATTTTGATATTCATGGTGGTGGTGCTGATTTAATATTTCCGCATCATACTAACGAGATTGCACAAAGTAGATGTGCATTTTCAGATTCCACTTACGCAAAATACTGGGTTCATAACGGTGTCCTAACAGTTAACGGCGAAAAAATGAGTAAATCTCTTGGCAATTTTATTACTGTTAGGGATTTAATGGATAAAAAAACTAACGGCGAAATAGTGAGATTATTTTTATTAAGCACCCATTATAGACGCCCTCTTGATTATAACGATAAGGCTATAGAAGATGCTAAAAAAACTTTAGATTATTGGTATAGGGCTATCCAGAATCTGGATGTACAAAGAATAGTTACTTTACCAAGTGATTTTATGGAAAGCCTGCTCGATGATATAAATAGCCCGCTTGCTATTAAAATAATTAACGACTATGCCAAAGCTATTTTTACAGCTACCACTAAAGAAGAGAAGCAATCTAACGCCTCTAATCTTATTGCTTGTGCTAATTTTATTGGATTAATGAATAAAACACCGCATAAATGGTTTAATAAAGATGTAGACGAAAATTATATAAACAATCTGATTAATAAACGCTTAGAAGCAAAAAAGCAAAAAAATTGGCAATTAGCTGATCAAATGCGTAACAAATTATTAAATGAAAAAATAATTTTAGAAGATAAGCCAGACGGCACTACTATATGGAGGAAAGAATAAGGACTTGTAAATTACGGAATATAAGTATATAATTTGTAGGCTTATATTTTTAAGAAAATTCACACGTAAGATAAATGTTAGTTCATGCATGTCATCCCGCGGACTTGTCCACGGGAGCCAGTAAAAATACATTAGTATTTTTTATTATTTTTCTGTCGCCCGTGGACAAGTCGCGGGATGAAAGTCTTACGGAGGTATAAACTAACAACAATCAGGAGAAATAAATGTCAAAAATACCACCAGTTAACGTTAAAGATTTATTAGATGCCGGTGTGCATTTTGGTCATAAGACTTCACGTTGGAATCCTAAAATGGCACCATATATATATGGTGAGCGTGATGAGGTACATATAATTGATTTAAGACAAACAGCAGCTTTAATGAATGTCGCTTTAAATGCAATATATGAAACTGTAAAAAATGATGGCAAAGTATTATTTGTAAGTACAAAAATACAGGCAAGCGATATTATAGCAGAATATGCTGAAAAATGCGGACAATACTATGTAAATCATAGATGGCTTGGCGGAATGTTAACTAACTGGAAAACTATTTCAGGGTCTATAGAGACATTAAATAAATTAGAACAAACTTTAGAAAATAAAGAAGCGTGCATCGGTTATACTAAGAAAGAAATACTTAATATGAACCGCAAGAAAGATAAATTACTTTTATCACTCGCTGGAATTAGAGAGCTACATTCTAAACCAGATTTAATAGTAATTATAGATACTAATAAAGAACATATTGCAATTAGCGAAGCTGTAAGACTTGATATACCTATCGTGGCTGTTGTAGATACTAATGCTAACCCTGATCATATAGATTATCCAATTCCAGGTAATGATGACGCGATAAGATCAATTAGATTTTATTGTAGTTTATTTGCTGATGCTGCACTACAAGGCTTAGAAGAATCAATGAAAGCATCAGGAGTCGATTTAGGTAGCATCCAAGAACATGTCGATAAAAATTTAGCCCCTCAAAATGTTTCTAAATTAAAACAAACCAAAAAATTCTCTAAAACAAAAAATATAAATGAAGAAGTAAATACAGAATGTGAGCAAGCATTAAGTGATGCTGATGAAGACAAAAATTAGACATTGTTTTAAAATGCATAATTAATATGGAGATATATAAAATATGAGCGAAGTAAATATAAGTGCTAGTGACGTTAGAGATCTTAGAGACAAAACCGGTGCTGGAATGATGGATTGTAAAAAAGCCTTAGTTGAAACTAAAGGCAATCTTGAAGAATCTATTGACTTTTTGCGTAAAAAAGGTCTTGCTGCTGCTGCAAAGAAAGCTGGACGTATTGCTGCTGAAGGGTTAACAGCTGCTAAAGTTGATAGATTAACTGGTATAGTGGTCGAAGTAAATTGTGAAACCGATTTTGTCACGAGAAATGAGCAATTCCAAGGTCTGGTTACAAATATTGCTAATATTGCAATAAATGTTAAAGATATAGAAGAACTAAGAGCAGCTAAAATGCCAAATGGCAAATCAGTAGAAGAAGATATTGTAGAAAATATTGTTACAATAGGTGAAAACTTAACACTACGCCGTATGGAAGTACTCAAAGTATCTGAAGGAGCAATTGGTTCTTATGTACATAATGAAGTTGTACCAAACTTAGGTAAAATTTCTGTATTAGTAGCTCTAGAGTCAAGTGCAAAAGATACAGCAAAACTAGAAGCTTTAGCTAAGCAAATTGCTGTTCACGTGGCAGGAAATAATCCGCAAAGTCTAGATTATTCTGGCCTAGATCAAGCCCTTGTGGAGCGTGAGAGAAAAGTATTCTTTGAGAAGTCAAAAAAAGAAGATAAGCCTGATAATATCATCGAAAAAATGGTAGAAGGCAGAATTCGTAAATTCTTTGCTGAAGTTGTGCTATTACAACAAAATTTCTTATTTGATAATAAACTAACTGTTGCTGAAGTAATCAAAAATGCTACTAAAGAACTTGGTGCCGATATCAAAATTACTAAATTTATCAGGTATGAACTTGGCGAGGGGATAGAGCAAGCAGAAAAAAACTTTGCCAATGAAGTATCAGCTATGACACATGGTTAATTTTGCTATGTGCATAGACTTTTATAGCTATTGCAAAAAAAATTACATGTAGAAGTCAAGATTTGATATGATAGACACTATAAATTTTGCACCTAATTGTCAGTTAAATTTTGACTATTAGAGGAGTATTGAAGATACAAAATTTCATTATTGTTTTCAACAGCTAATTTTTTACTATCCTTAAAAGTTTGTATAGGAGTT